>CALGUT010000028.1 GCA_937920335.1 uncultured Opitutales bacterium | reverse complement strand
TCCTCGATCTGATTTACATAGTGAATCGTCTCACGAGAATGTTTTCCAGTTACGGCCGGAAGACCTTTCTGAATACAGTCCCAGTGTTTTCCGTCGCACATGCTTTGACTCCTGACTGTTTTTTGCGCCCGCAAAATATTTCCTGGACCTGCATTATAGGAGGCCAACATCAGTTTTAGCTGTTCTGTAAAACTCCGATCTTCCGTCCAAAAGTTGAAGCATCTCAAATTGTAATGGATCCCCGCGCGGATATTCGTTTCCGGGTCAAACGGCGTATTCGGTAAACCCAACTCTTTACGCACTTCCTGAAAAGTGGCTGGCATCACCTGCATGAGCCCCATGGCGCCGACGGGACTCTCGGCGTATGGTTGTAAACTGCTTTCTTGCATCGCCTGCGCCTTAAACCACTTCCACGGCATCCGTCCAAAATAGGTCCGCGCATACTTCCTGAAAACCCCATCGTAGCGGTCGGATGCGCTGCCAGCGGTTTCGATGGCTTGAGGCGGCTCCCTCGTAGGGTCAATTTTTCGAATATTATGCGTCAGCGTCTCAAAGACCACTATCAACAGCGCTACGAACAACAAACCCGCTCCTATTTTGAGAAGCCCCATTTGCTTAGCGCATCGTCATCCCCAAAATAAGGCAAATCGACAACAGAAAGAATCCTACGAACACAGCCGCTGCGACGTTTCCCTTTTTGATCTCATCAACAAAGTCGATATTGGTAAAAACAAACCTGTCCAGCACCCAAAAAATTCCGAAGGCCAATACGGTCGTCAACGTCGCATAAAGTAAATTGATAATGAGCGACAAGAAGCTGCTAAACAAAACATCAGAGGAGGTGATCGCTAGGCCTAAAAGCATGCTCCAAGACCGTATATTTCATCTTTTCCAAGGCAAGCTGGAATCCCAAATACCTCTCGATTTCGAATACCGAGATGAATTCCAAGGAACCGCTTTATCAGAGACGTCGCTCAATAGTTACCGTGTAACGAAAATACGAACTGAGCTGAGCCTCTTTAGGAGCTGCTTGAAACCGTTTTCGCTCAGTCCCAATCTCATACTTAGGCACTTCTTGCGTTTGCGAAAGCACCTTGCTGGTAAAGCCAAGGAGTTTGTTTCTGATGGTTGTCTTCATAGATATTATCGCTTTGAGGGGTTATAGTTCATACAAAACTCTCCTTGATCTAAGCCCATAACCGGTTCACGGGAGAAGAAACCCTCAATCTCCAAAGCTTTTTAGCAAAAAATTGATACCCCGCACCACATACGATCATCCAACCTGGATATTGGCTCACTGTCGGATAAGAGATTACAAAGGAAATCGTTGTCATTTCGTCAGAAATTGCGATTGATCGGGTCCATGTCAGGAGATTTCAGGAAACGGAACGATTTTTTCAAACGAGGCCGTATTGCCTTTGAGGCGGGCCAATTCGAGAAGGCGATTCATGCATTTAACAAGGTTATCGAATGGGACCCTCACGATTCCAACGCTTTTACCTTTAGAGGCCTCGCTCACCGCCAATTGAAGAATTTTGAAGCGGCGTTAAAAGACCTTGATATGGTAGTTAAGATCGACCCAAAACACCGCGTTGGCTTCCTAAACCTAGGCTGTATTCAAAGAGATGTTGGCAATAACGACGATGCAATTCAGTCGTTCAACAAGGCTGAAGAGGGTGATTCAGAAAACCCACTCATTTATCAAAACCGGGCAACCACCCACATCGCCAAGGAAGATTGGGAAGCGGCACGCTCTGACTGCGAAACCGCCCTGGCACTCGCTCCGGAAGGCGCAGCAGCCTACGCTGTGCTCGCCCACGTTCACATGGGAACCGGAGAGACTGAATTTGCTCAACAAACAATTGAGCGTTCACTCGAATTGGATCCTGAAGAAGCGGAAGCATACCGAGTACGCGGTATCATTCGATGTGCCGAGGAAGACCTTGAAAACGGTATCGCAGACTTCATACGCGCACGGGAACTAAACCCGAATGTCCAGCTCGACTACCTCGAAAACCCAGAAGTACTATTGGATAAACTGTTAGACAACCTCAACAAGTTGATCGGCTTGGACACCGTAAAAGACGAAGTCCGGTCCTTGATGAATCTGGTAAAGGTCCGTCAACTTAGGAAAGAATCGAAACTTCCGGCCGTCCCCATGTCTTTACATTTGGTATTCACCGGGAATCCAGGAACTGGAAAGACCACCATCGCCAGGCTCATTTCACTGATCTATCACGTGCTTGGTGTTCTCAGCAAAGGTCATTTGATTGAGGTCGATAGGGCTGGACTCGTCGCCGGTTATGTCGGTCAAACAGCACTCAAGGTCCACGAGGTCCTTAATAAAGCTCACGGCGGAGTCCTATTTATAGACGAAGCTTACTCACTGACCTCCAGAGGTGACGAAAAGGATTTCGGGCTAGAAGCTATTGATACCCTGATCAAAGGTATGGAGGATAAGCGCAGCGATCTCGTTTTGATCGTAGCGGGCTACCCTGAGAAGATGCGCCAATTCCTAAAAGCAAACCCGGGAATCAAATCACGATTTAGCAAAGTCATACGCTTCGATGACTATTCGGCTGAAGAGCTCATGGCTATTTTTGAAAAGATGTGCCGCGATCATCACTACGAGTTGAGCGAATCAGCCAAGAACAATGCCATGGAATCCTTCAAAGGCCTTGATCCGGAGGACATAGGGCTATTTGGTAATGGCCGTGGAGTGCGCAACTACTTTGAACTCACTATCACTCAACAAGCTAACCGCTTAGGAGATCTCGAAACCATCGAGCGGGCACAGCTAGTTCAGTTGCTTCCCGAAGACCTTCCATCCGGAGATTTCTGGGTACACGACTGAGAGACAAGGCACGCTATGCGTCTAATGGCGTAGCAATCACTCGGTCACAACATTTGACAGGTTGAGTTCACCCCGTATTAAGCATACTATCTATGTTCAACAGAGACAAAGAACCGCCCACGTTAGGAGGATTTTCATCAGGAGGAACCGGTCGGGGAAAATCGCTTTCCAGTCCAACCACCTCCATCTGGCTGGCTATCATTTTTGTGGCAATGATTTTTGCTCTAATGAGCGTACGGAAAAACATCAAGAACGCTGAAGATTCCATGAAGCCGCTTGTGACGAGGCACTCGGGCTGGATTGTGGATGCTCCAGAAAAGGCAGAAGAACTACAGCCTCCTCCCAATCCTGAAAAGCTATTTCCCAACGAAGACGAAGAGATCGTCAGTATTCAGGAGTCGATAGAGCTCAAACAAGAAGCACGTACGATCCCTTTGAGGCCTATCGATCTAGCCATCGATCTGCAGATCCCCAAGGACACTGGTACCACACCCATCCCGATAGATTAGGCACCTTCGAACTTTTCCACCATGCCATCCGGAAATGGCACTGATTCGATCTGACCATTATTCGGATTTATTCTTGTCCAAACCGTTGTCATTTCACCGCGAGCGCACAGCGGCGCCTCTGGAGTGTCCAGCCGAACGGTCACAGCATAGCGGACTGACCGTATCCGGATTTCCTTTACCGTGAGTTTCAAACGCACCGTATCTCCATAACGGACCGGGACTTTAAAATCGAAGGATGCTTTTCGCCTCGGCCAGCCATAGAAGATGTCTCCATCCTGCTTCACAACGGGAAGGCCTACGGATTCCAAAAACTGGTTCTCTACCGTTTCCATCCAGCGGAAGAAATTGGAAAAATGAACAATTCCCGCCATATCTGTTTCAGAAAACTCTATTTTCCGTTTTGTTTCAAATTCTGCTCCCATAATCGTGTGTCTGTAATGATATTGAAACTCGTTTAGCGCAAGTCTCAGAACCTTAAAGCAAGGCATATTTCTTAAGCAATGCAGCTACTTCATCCACAGGCAGGCCCATAATATTGGAAAAGGACCCGTCCCAACCCTCAATAATCAGTTCTTTTCCTTCCTGAATTCCATAGGCCCCGGCCTTATCTAGCGGGTTCACCAACTCGAAATACTGAGTGATCAATGCATTATCGAACGGTTTAAAACTCACATGGCTCTTCACCGTCAACAGATCCTCAACTCCTAAGTTACGGTTGAGCAAGCATACAGCCGTATAGACCGTATGGGTACGTCCACTCATACGATTTAACATGGAACGCGCGTCAGCGATATCTAACGGTTTATTCAAGATTTCGTCTCCCAAGGCAACAGTAGTATCCGACCCCAGGACCCAGTCATCTGGATGGTTTTCGGATACGTGCCCCGCTTTCAATTTTGCATTTACCTCAACCAACACTTGAGGATGCTCCAAATCATTCTGCTCGTCAACGTCGGCTGACACGATTTCGAATGCGATACCCAAAGAACCGAGCAGCTGTTTTCTCCGAGGTGAACCTGAGGCCAATATAAACATCGCGCTTTTAAGAATTAAATTTGCAGTGAGGTAAACCCGATATCTGAAGAAATTTCCTTTCCCTCGGTTCAACTATCCTTCTAATGCCAACCATGCGGATTGGAATCGCACAGATTAATA
>CALGUT010000027.1 GCA_937920335.1 uncultured Opitutales bacterium | reverse complement strand
TTTTGAAACCCAAGGGACTGCAGGCGAGCGGCCGACTTCGGACCTACTCCATAACTCTTTTGCACCGGTAACTCACTCATGAACGCTTCGATCTCCTCCGGTAGAACTGCGAACTGCCCGTTGGGTTTTTTCCAATCACTCGCAATCTTGGCTAGCATCTTGTTGCAAGAAATACCTGCGCTGGCCGTCAGCTGGGTTTCCTCCCAAATCTTCTTTCGAATCTCCTTGGCTACGTTCCAGGCATATTCCTTGCGATGACTCACATCCAGATACGCCTCATCGAGCGACAGGGGTTCGATGAGTTCCGTGTATTGCTTAAAGATATCTCTTACCTGGGCAGATGCTTCCCGATAAGCTGAGAACCGAACCGGTTTGATAATAATATGCGGGCATAGTTTACGGGCCTTAAAAACGGGCATCGCTGAACGGCAGCCAAATTTTCGGGCCTCGTAATTGCAGGTAGTCAACACTCCGCGTCCACTGGAGCCCCCTACCCCAACCGGTTTCCCAACGAGCGAGGGATCGTCACGCACCTCAACCGCCGCGTAAAAGCAGTCCATATCGATATGGATGATCTTGCGGATAACCGGTTCCTCAGTTCTGGAGATTTCTTCGTTCAACTGTTTCTTGCTCTCACTTAGGAAGCCTGTCAGCCCTTGGTATTGGCACAAGCCATTCCTAGCCCTAAACACTGCCGAGCTGCTTACAATCATGACCCGATCCGTTTCAAATCTTTCTCTTATCCCAATAGGTATCTGCTTGCTCATGATTTGTGGTTGCGGAAAACAAAGTGAATCAGAGACCCCCCTGAAACAGCCCCAGCCAACCACCGTTAAAAGCACTGCTCCAGCGGCTCCCAAAGCGAGCTCATCAGCCATGGCGATCCCTTTCGATATCGCGATCCAGGCGGCGCTTAATGGCCATGCTGCTACCGTAACGCAGGCACTGGAAACAGGCACCAATCCGAATCAATTGGATGAGAATGGCCGAAATATGCTGATGGTCTGCGCGTTCAACGGTCACACACAAATAGCCGAAGCCTTATTGAAGGCTGGAACTTCTATCGACACCCGGGATGCAGCGGGTCGAACAGCCCTGATGTTCGCATCGACTGGAACAGTCGCGGAAACCGTGAGCTTACTCCTGGAACACAAGGCTGAGGTAAATCTCGTGGACACCGAAGAACACTGGAGTGCCCTGATGTTTGCGGCCGCCGAAGGTAACCAGGAAATAGTTCAATTATTACTCGATAATGAGGCAGACCTTACGCTGACCGACGTAGACGGATCCACTGCCGAGTCATTTGCGAGAGACAATGGACACCTGGAACTCGCTGATTTCCTAAATAATTTGCAAAAATAGGGACCGGCTCTGCCACCCTATTGCATGAGGGAAACTACCCAGAATTAATGGCTGGTGTTCGATGCGCTTATTCCCATCTTACTGACGTTTCATCCTATCCTTTTATTATGTTTTGGTCCCTTGAACACATGCGCCCAACCCGCATGTCGGAAAAGAGCCTGCTCACCGTTGTTCTTTCCTTCGGTCTGCTTTGGCCTCTATGTACCCAGTCCGCACCGCAAAAGGTTTATTTCCTCGGTAACTCATTCACCTGGGATTCACAGCCCAACAATATATCAACCGAAACCACATTCCCCAACGGCATTGAGCAAGACATTGGTTGGAGTTCCTACAGCGGGAAGTCGCTCACTTACATCGTGGCCAATCCGACGGACTCGGTAAAAGAGGTAGCACTCGTCGCCTATGACTCCTACCCGGACCCCAATCATACGGGTAACTTTGAAATCGATCTCCCAGCTGAAGCCTGGGACGTCATCAGCATGCAACCTCACACCTATGGGGGCGGCCTCTTTCTGGAATCCGAGATTGCTGCCGCGAAAACCGTCATCGATACCGCACGCCCGAATAACGCCAACGAATGCACCACTTTTTTCATTTATGGGCCCTGGGCATTTCAGCAAAGTGAAGACAAAGAGCAAGAAGATCGAAGCCGAAGAACCTATTCAGAAAACTGGTTGAGCGGCTATAGCCAGAATGAACTCGATGAAGGTAAGCTTCTCAATGTGCGGCAGGCATTTCGCGACCTTTACTTGCCTAGAATCCAGGCGGACAATCCTGAGGCGACGGTCAACTGGATACCCGTCGGTGAAGTTCTCTACCGCATCGACCAGGAATTGCAAAAAGGGGGCATTCCCGGCATCTCCGGAGCCTGGGACCTGTTCGACGAGTTCGGAGTTCACCTCGCCGATACCGACAGCAACGGCATCGCTGGACGCTACATCTCGCACATCACAACCCTCTGCACCATCTGGGCGTCCGAGCCAGCGAGCTTTACCACCAAATACGAAGGAGAAATCTACACTGACTTCAAAGCCCTGGTCGATGAAATTGCCTGGTCGACCATCCAGGAGTTTCTGCCGACTTACGCTTGTAATAACCTAGTCGGACAAACGTTAGACTTTCCGTCCCTGCCAGATATAGAACTCAGCGACGCGCCGCCCTCCCTGCAAGCCGAAGCCAGTTCAGGACTCAATGTCGCTTACGAGGTAGTGGACGGACCTGCGACAATCGTCGATGGACAACTGGAGATCACTGACTCCGGAACCATCACAGTAAGAGCATCCCAACTGGGAAATGAACTATACAAACCTGCACTAAGAACCGATAGGACGTTTAACGTCTATTCAGCCTTTAACTGGTGGAGATTACAAACTCTTGGATCCGACGAAGAAATCGGAAATGCAGCAAGCTTTGAAGATCCAGACAAGGACTCACTGTGCAACCTGGTTGAATACTTTCTTGGAACTTCGCCCACTCATTACACGAACCGAAACTTTTATGAGCCTATTGAAGAAGATGAGGCGATCTACCTTCAAGCCCGACAAGCAGCGAATTCACTGACCGGGATAGCTGTATTTGCAGAAGCCTCAACGGACCTGTCTAACTGGACGAACCTGGAGGAAGACTGGGTAGAAATCATTGAATCAGAAAACGGTGATCTGCTCTATAAACTGAAAGCGGGCAACTGGCCTGCCCAAACGTTTGTTCGATTGCGCCTGGAAGCTCTTTAGCCAAGGGCTGAGAGCGTTACCGCGAAAGCAATACAACGATCGAGGTTGTAAGTCTCCTGACTGACGGACGGATTATTTGTTAATGATCCGAAATTCTCT
This sequence comes from uncultured Opitutales bacterium, assembly GCA_937920335.1. Lineage (GTDB taxonomy): Bacteria > Verrucomicrobiota > Verrucomicrobiia > Opitutales > UBA2995 > UBA2995. The sequence goes on along the minus strand of CALGUT010000027.1, from coordinate 2,307 downwards.
GATCCGTTCCGCAACACTGAGTAATTAGTCTTATAATTGGCAAGAATCAGGGAATTTACTTAACAGCCGTCCAAATCCACTTATCCTACTCAACCATGAAAACAAAAACTGTGTGCGGAATTATTGTGTTGGGAATCTTGGGACAATCCCTCTTTGCGCAAAAAGAAAGTGTAAACCCGGGAATCAATGCATCTTACCTCAAAGAGAATCTGGTCGTTGAAGAATGGGTCGAGCGCCTGGAGGCTGAAGGACGCGAAGTGTTCGACAATCGAGACGCCATTGTCGAACGACTCAACCTAAAGCCTGGGATGGACGTCGCTGATATAGGATCCGGTACCGGAGCACACATTCCCTACCTTTCATCGGCTGTAGAAAAAAAAGGAAAGCTTTACGCGGTTGATATCGTTCCCAAGTTCCTTAAGCACCTGGATCATCAGATCGAAAAAAATAAATGGTCGAACGTTGAAACGGTCTTATGCACCGAGCGGTCAGTCGAACTACCCAGAGCCTCCATCGATCTCGCATTCATATGCAACGTGTACCATCATTTCGAATACCCTTCGGATTCGCTGACATCTATCCATAAAGCGCTGCGAAAAAACGGCCAGTTAGTCCTGATTGATTTCAAACGTATTGAAGGCGAAAGCTCCGAGTGGATGATGGGGCATATGCGAGCCGGGCAAGAAGTCTTCGAAAAAGAAATAACAGACGCAGGCTTCAAAAAAGTGGGAGAAGAGAAGCAACTACTCTCGGACAACTACATGGTCTTCTTCGAGAAGATAGACTAGGTTGACTCATCCATCTGACTCACACTGGGACCTGGTCGTTATCGGCGGCGGTGCCGCCGGCTTCTTTGGTGCCATTGCCGCCGCTGAATTGGCCTACGACACTCAACGAATACTGATAGTCGAAAAGTCTTCCAAGTTATTGGGCAAGGTTCGTGTTTCCGGGGGTGGTCGCTGCAATGTAACTCATGCCTGCTTCGATCCACGCACATTTTCAACTCACTACCCCCGTGGAGAGAAAGAGCTGATCGGTCCTCTCAATCGCTGGAGCCCGCAGGATACCATCGACTGGTTTCAAAGTCATGGCGTCACCCTGAAAACGGAACGCGATGGTCGTATGTTTCCTACAACGGATGACTCGCAGACCATTATCGATTGCCTTGAAACGCAGGCAGCGAAACTAGAAATTGAAATCTGGACGCAAGCGCCTGTATCTTCGATAATCCATCACTCGAAGGCTGAATACGGATTTACAATCGAGTTTAGCAGCGGCACCCACCTGAAAACCAGAAACGTCCTTATGGCGACGGGTGGAACACGATCGGCCGACACTGTTCGATTAATCAAAAACCTCGGTCACAGTACGCTAACCGCAGTCCCTTCGCTCTTCACTTTCAACATTAATGATCCTGCTCTGACGGGTCTGGCTGGCTTATCGGTAGCTTCGGTAGAGCTCGCTATTCCCGAGCTTGGCCTTGAATCATCAGGCCCTCTACTGGTCACACATTGGGGTCTCAGCGGGCCTTCCATCTTAAAACTATCCGCTTGGGGTGCGAGAAAGCTACACTCCGTCGACTATAAGTTTGAGCTGTCAGTAAACTGGCTCCCCGAAACCGACATTCCAAAAGTCTTAGAAACGCTCCGTATTACTCATGGAAAACGGACGATCGTGGCACGTTCCCCCTTTAACGACATTCCACGTCGACTCTGGGAACGCCTCGTACAATTGAGTGGTATTTCTGATACGGTTACTTGGTCCCACCTCTCAAAAGCCGAAGAGGTCAGTCTCATTCAAACCCTGAGCGATTCGCGGTTCAACGTGAGAGGCAAGAGTATGAACAAAGAGGAGTTCGTTACCTGCGGTGGCGTTGAGCTGACAGAGGTCAGTCTAAAAACCATGGAAAGTCGCCGAACGCCCGGACTCTTCTTCGCCGGAGAAGTTTTGAACATAGACGGTATCACTGGCGGATTCAATTTCCAGAACGCATGGACGACCGGACGCCTGGCAGGAATCGCTATTTCACAGACATAATTCGTCCGATTGTGTTTGAAAGCGACATTGCAGATCATCTAGACATTATTCGTACCCTAAACTTGTCTTATCACCTACCCTGTGAAGAATAGTGCTTTCAGTTTAAATCATTCCTGCCTGGTAGGAATGATCCTCCCCTTTTTGTCTCTGTCAGCCAGTGAAGATATTTACAGTTCCTTCATTCAGAAAGTGGAACCGATTCTGGATAATTACTGCTACGACTGCCACGGCCTAGGTGTAAGCGAAGGCGGAGTCATACTCGATGAATTT
>CALGUT010000026.1 GCA_937920335.1 uncultured Opitutales bacterium | reverse complement strand
ATTAAGCCAACCAGACTAACTTTTCAAGTGGTCCTATTTGCGGGAGTCACGCCAGGATGATCATTCTAACCCGCATTTAATTAGCAAAAGACGGTATTCAATTTGGGGCTCACTTCCCATCTCAACGGTTTCAAAGAGGTCTTACTGCGTCTACGTTCGGGCGCCGCCAGTAAAGCATGATAAGCATCCCAATAGCGGCTCCTCCCACATGGGCAAAGTGGGCTATGCCGCCACCAAAGAGAGAAACACCTGTGATTCCGGAGAATAGGTCGATTGCGACGATGGCGGGAATAAAATATTTTGCAGCGATTGGAACTGGCAGGAAGATCAGCGTAAGTTTCGCGTTGGGGAATAGAAAACCGAAAGCTACCAAGATTCCGTAGATGGCACCGGATGCACCAACCGCACTGGAGCGATTGATATCAAATATGAGTTGCAGGGTTTCTTGTGGGACTTTTGCAACGAGCGCAGGGTCTGCACGCGTCGTGGTTATAAAGTTACCAATCGCTTCACTGGAGAATCCAGCGGCCGTCATGACCTCATAAGCGTTTGAGAACTGGAAGTAGTTTACGCCTGAATAAACGATTCCCGCTCCAATACCAGTCGCGAAATAAAATATGAGAAAACGCTTCCAGCCCCAGATCATACTGAGTGGAATACCGAAGGAGGCGAGTGCGAACATATTAAAGAAGATGTGCAGTTCGTTTCCATGCAGGAACATGTAGGTTACAAATTGCCAGACGTGGAAGGCGTCGTTCTTTAAGAAATATAACGCAAAGTTATCGAGCAGCGTTTCATTAATTCCTCGTGCTAGCAGGTAAGGCAGGAAAAAAGCGACATTGATTCCGATTAATACGAGGATTACGCGAGGAAAGTGCTTCATTCTAATTCTCTACGCTCTAATGGTTAACAAGCGCAGGTTGGTTTGGTCGTTTCTTTGCGGCGACACTTACAAACTATTTTTTAACCCCAAGCCGATTGACTTACAGTAGCGAATACTCTCTTCAATTTCAGCTTTCTGAAAGTTCTGCGTGGCGATATCTTTATTGTGATCGGCTCTGTCTGCGTTCGGTCCAACAGGAGCTTTCCACGGTTCGCGGGCTTCGCCTTGACGAGCCCACTTAAGGTAGCGCGCCAATGTGGTGGCTTTCATGTCGGGAAACATGTCCATGAAACCATCTTCCAGAAATGGAATCTCGCGATTGAACCCGGAGATGGTTTCGATATGCACAGGAACGCCGGGGCAGAGTTCTTTAAATCGTTTGAAATAGGCGACCCAGTCGACGTTGCCTTGTCCCATGGCAGTCCATTGAACGGTGGTACCTTTTTCCGAGGTCCATATCGCGGAGTCGCGCAAACTGGTAGTGAGGGCGTAAGGTCCCATCACTTCGAGGTTTTCGAGCGGATCCTCGAGGGTCCAGGAGGCGTTTCCGGCGTCCAGATTGGCTCCCATATAGTCTGTGCCACCGGCCTCTTCGATGAGCGTGACTACTTCGGCGGCTTGCATGTCGCCGGCATGGTTTTCCATGGCTATCTTGACCCCAGCATCCATCGCTTGTGAACGACATACGCGGCAAACCGCTGCCGTATCTTTGATACGCGCCATAATACCACCTTCGGTTAGACGGTCGTCACGGTTACCCAGGACTACTCGGATTACCGGTGAACCCAAAGCCTCCGCCACGCGGATTGAAAGTCTTAGGTGTTCAACCGCCGTGCCCCATTTATCTTTGAAGGTAACGGATGTCGGACAAATACTCCAGGTGCCCACATGGATGCCGATGCCCATGTCAGACGCCTTTTTGCGAACGTCTTTTAAGTAACTGGTATCAAAGCTTTTGAAGTGGTCCAGGTCCGACATGAAAAGGGAATCGATACCTAATTTCTCTGAATATTTAAGATGATCTTCGACCATCCAGTTCATGGCGCGGACGGCAAAGTTGTCATAGCCCAGTTTTACGCCTCCACCTTTATGGTGTGCTGCGAATCCTGCTAAGGGACCGGTAGCTGCGAGGGCGCTACCCGCAGCGATAGTTTTCATAAAGTGGCGACGTGATGACGGTGCAGAGTAGGGTATTTGTGACATAGGTTCTTATGGTTTTCAGAACGTTGGCACGTATTTTTGCAAAACTGAACTCCTTTCGACGCCTGAATCAAAAAAATGCCAGGCAATTATTTCAGGGATCAATACTCAACCTTCACCAATCCAAAGATGGGAGACGATTCTTGAAGTATTACCGTAGAGTCGATGCATACCCTTTCAAACGAGTCGTTGATCGGGGTCGTGGTTTCTATGCCGGTAAGAGGCACAAAGCTACTTCTGTCAGGAGATTGCGAGTAAATCGGAGTGTAGGTCAGCGCAGAATTCTTTTGCCGAACAAACTTCAACTGAAAGGTCTGTGTTTGACCGTTCTGGACGACGTCCGCAATTGGCAGTCCGAAGTTGCTGGCTTCATTGATCGCAGTAAAGGCCGGGCGACTCAGGTCCATGTTAAATGCAAATTTCAAAATATTGGGAATACCGTCTAGTTGAGGCGACGCTCCAGGCTGGGCATCGTTGCCGCTCAATCCGGCTTCAATGGCTTTGGCGGCCAGCTGGCTCCCTGCATCTATCGGCAGAAAGATTATTTCCCGTTCGATCGGAACAGGCCAAAGAACGATCTCCTGATGGGATCCTGTTAGCACGGTATCCGCCGCATCGGCCAAACTTCCGCCGGATACACGCAACTGTTCTGATATGAGGTCATCGGCCGAGATGAATGCTTCCAATGTTTGAGCACTCACAACGTTGCTCCCGTTATTAAACAGCGAATTTTCCACGATAGGGTCCAACCAATCGCCAAATGCGAAAAGGAATCGAACCGCACCAACGCCTTTAACAAGCCACTCTATGGAGGTAATAGTAGAACCTCCGGTCGGTTCTGGGCCGAACGAAGTTTCTACTCCATCAACAATTTGAAAAGTTTCACTCGTTCCACTCGAGGAAGTCTCGGTGACTCGAACCAAAGCGCTGTAGGGATCGGTCACGAGTACCGGATTCGATCCTGGAAATAGGTTTGAAGCAATATCTGTGCCCACAAATACCGACCGGTGGTCCACCGTAGTAACAGTTACGGAGCGAAGGTCGATTCCAAGTGATTTGGAGGAGCTGGTAGACTCCATCACCAGCCGATAGCGGGTCGAAACTTCTTCTCCGATCTTGACCGTTCTTCGAGTGAGTAGGGCACCTTCGGAGAGGGTGCCACTCGGTCCCATTGCCTGGTAAGTGGAGGTAGATTCGAAGACGATTCCGGCTGTCCCCTGTCCACTTCCACCATTGAGCGAGCCTACAGTTGTTTTCCATAAGGTGATTCCATCAGCATCAACGGTTTCGTCGGTTTTGCCTTGGGTTTGGAATGGATCATCGAAGTCCCCTCCATCGGAGTCATTCACTACACCAATAGGATTTCCACCTCGGAATCCTGGAATGATCGGCATGACGATTTTGTCATCCGCGTCTATGCCCAGTAGATTTCTTATCTCAGAAACCGTAGTATTTCCGTCGAGAAACGATTCGCCTACGGACGTCTCTACCCAGCCCGGCTCTGTTGCCAATGGATAATAGGAAGTGATTTCGGCGTGGAGAAGGCTACAAGTCGCGGCCATGAAAACCGGAATACAGCGCCTAATGTACGGTTTTCTGATGATAATATTTGATAGGTTGAGCACTTAATGAGAGTGTCACGATTTGTATCCATATGTTGGATATAAATGATGATCCGCTATTTTTTTAAAGAGTTTTTAGAAGTTGAACTCACTTTGGGAGCTGCACAACTATCTGTATCCTCCGACGAGACCCTTAGCACAGGTGGCCTTATAGAGACCGAATTCGTTAGATTGAAATCTCGCGTTTCTGAGCAATAGACGCTTCGCAGCCTTCTATGATCTTCTGCGCTGTAATCGCATCGTCGATGGTCGACAAAGGCTTAGCGCCTTTTTGGATACACGCTTCAACGAAATGGCGGACCTCTTCCCGGATGTGCCATTCGTAGGCCGAGAAGGTGTGCGAATGCACTACACCCGGCTTGTTTTCTATCCAGTCACGATAACTGAAACGCGTCGCACCCTCCGTACCGATAACCTTGACTGAAAAGGTCCAGGGCTCACTCGAGTTATCATCGGCTGCAAAGTCGGCACAGAAATGAGCAAGGGCACCCGACTTAAGCCGCAAGTTGATCATCGCGAGGTCCTCACCTTCAAATTCATCGTAATGTATGACCGTCTTCATGGCCGATACCGATTCTGGCGCGTGCGACTCACCGGCAAGATACAATAGAATGTAGCTATGGTGGGTTAGGATGTGGCGGATTACGCCTGGGTAACGCCGAGCCACTTCTTCCGGGTGATGAATGTGGTAATGTATGTAAATGGTTGCCAGTTTCCCCAACTTGCCAGAATCGAGCAGCTCTTTGGTTCGTTGGACCGATTGCTCGTGAATGTAGTTATGCCCCGGGCAAAGCATGACGTTATTCTTTTCAGCGCAGGCTTTGAGCGCTTTGAGTTCCTTAATACTGGGCGCAACCGGTTTTTCAATCAGCACGTGCTTACCCGCATTCATCGCGAGCGTGGCGTATTGAGTATGGGTTTCCAAATTGGTAAGAATGAAAACGGCATCTACGCCTGGATCGTTGACCAATGCTTCGACCGATTCGTAGATGCGACACCCGTAGAGCTGAGATTTTTCTCGGTTCAATTCCGCATCGATAGACCAAAGACCAACTAGCTGGGCTGAGTCACAATGCTTGATAGCCTCGGCGTGAAGTAGGGAAATATCCCCGGCGCCTATGAACGCAATGGTGGTTGTTTGCATAGGGAACCACGATAGGGACCAAGTTTACGTGGGAGCAACCATGATTCGTCGCTGTGCTTGCAGTGGAGCGGAATTCCTTTGGTTGTAAGCGCGCAGGTGAAGGTAGCAAACGTGGAAAATAGAATGGCGAATGGGGAGTGACTATCAGTACTGCAAGCTACAACCGGGAACGGGAGTAAGATTGCCGGATATGAAAAATGAACTTTGACCCTTTTTTCCCCCTTTGATTCAACCGAACCAGATCCCGGCGGCTGGCCTTGGCTTCCGGGTGTGCTGCGGGTAATGCATCCAGTTTTCCGGCC
>CALGUT010000025.1 GCA_937920335.1 uncultured Opitutales bacterium | reverse complement strand
CTCTAATTTATGGTGGTTTTGAAACGCTGGAATAAGCCGTTGGTTAAGTAATAAAATGAAAAATTTCATGTTACGCATACCGTGTTAGAAATCTGGTTTAAGCAGCGATTTACCAACACGTTTTGCGGGTTCTCTTTTTTTACCGTAATTAACCCATCCGGAAATGATTTTCAGATCGGGGTGCCGGGAAAAGAGGGCTTAACCAATAAACAAACGCTACTATGATTAAACTACTACGTGGGTTTTTACCTTTGTTGTGTGGAGTGCTATCATCAGCACTGCCTTTCGCCCTTCAGGCTCAAGAAGAGGATAACGAAACTGTATTTGAATTGAGCCCATTTGCCGTCGAAGCAGCTGAAGACGATGGTTACATGGCGCAGACCACCCTGGCTGGTTCCAGAATTCGGACCAGTGTCCGGGATATCGGGGCTTCCCTGGCCATTGTCACCCAAGAGTTCCTGCAAGATACTGGGGCCACCAGTGGCGAGTCTCTCCTCGCTAATATTGGTAACGTCGAAGTGGGAGGTTCCCTCGGCAACTTCGCCAACTCCAACGGTGGCACCAGCACTCAGGAGACTCGCGTCAATCCGCAGCGTGCCCAACGTATCCGCGGTTTGGACAGCGCTATCACCACTCGGAACTACTTTCAGACAGATATTCCCTTTGATGCGTATAACACCACCCGTGTCACAGTTAACCGTGGCCCCAATTCCATTCTGTTCGGTCTTGGATCTCCGGGAGGGGTTATCGATAGTTCCACTTCCAGAGCTCAGATCGGGTCCGATTTCGGGGATTTGAGCGTGCGTGTGGACCACCGCGGCGGGCATCGCCAGAACTTGAGCGTCAACAAGACACTTATTGAGGACCGCCTGGCTGTAAACGTGGCCATGCTGAGCGATAAGACCAAATGGCAACAAAAACCGGCCCAAGAGCTGGACCAACGCTTCTACGTCGCCTGGGATTCTGTTATATTTAAAAACGAAGGTTCTAGTATACTGGGAAAAACCACGTTTCGAGGTAGCTTTGAAAGCGGTGAAATCAATCGTAATGCACCGGATGTTATTCCTCCTACTGATGGGTTTTCCGGATGGTGGAACGGCTTGGGAACCCAAGAAGATGTGAACCGAATTTTGGCCGTTCCAGGTGTGGGCTGGGATGAAATCTCTAACCAGGCCCTTACCCCGCAACAAGTGATCGCTGTGGTAAATGCGGGTATCGAGTCAGTCCCCAGTTCCTGGACAGGCACGTTGGAAGAGTTTGCCGCTGTTGAAGGTCAGTTTGTTCCCAAGACAACCATCGACCGTTTCAAGAATTCCAACCCGTTCGAGAATACTCCGCAAAGTGATCCGACTCAGGGTGGATTAACCAGCACGGTAGCCCGTGTTCCCTACTTCCTTTACCCTTCCATCAATTACGCCAATCCTAATTCACCGGTTACGGGATGGGACGATCCTGGCTTGGCGGGCATCCAGGGCGTGATGGGACGTTTCCGTCCCCGGGTAAACTTTGCCGATGGACGGCAAAGGAATATCACCCAAGATGTGCGTTGGTCCAATACACCGACCGGAGGGGCTGGCTTTTCTCAACCCTCGATCCAGAATCGAGACGTCTTCGACTATCACAACCAGAACTTCCTGGGAATTACCAATGAGGTGACTCGTGATTTTGACATCCAAAGCTTCTACTTGGAACAGGAACTATTTGATGGCCATGTCGGTATCGAACTCGCCTATGACAAGCAAACGGAAGAGCGTTTTACCCGCACTCCATTTGATAGTGGCGGTGATAAGACGATCAACATCGATATCACGCAACATCTGTCCTCGGGGGATATCGATTTCGACGGTGTGGCTGATCGCCACCCCAACGAAGGACTCGGTCGTCCAGTGGTATTCTACGACGGAACGGTGGATACTGAGGATTTAAGTGAACAGGAAACCTTCCGTGTAACCCTATTCGGAAATTTCAATTTCGCGGACTTCCTTGACGGAAAGTTGGGCAAGATCCTAGGAAGCCATACGGTAACCGGCCTTTACGAAGACCGCGACAACTGGTTTTGGAATGTGGGTAGAAGAGGTTCCTGGTGGTCCGACAATGGCAAGTGGCCCGGCAGTCCGGACATTTCCAATGGTCTGAGCGACAACTTCCGTCGTATCGTCCATAGCCAGGTTTATCTGGGACCCGACGTGCGTGGATTTTCCAGTCCTGATCAGGTTCGTATCGATGGTTATCTGGACATCGCGAAAGATCAGTTTCCAAAAGTAGGCGACACCTATGGTATCTGGTACTTCGACAACGGTCAGAAGAAAGATGTAATCGATCAATGGCGCATCATCGAAAATATCTCTGGAGGAAACACCCAGAAGTCCAACCTGCAATCCAAGGCCTACAGTCTGCAAAGTCGCTTTTTCGACGGACACATCGTGGGTATGTATGCGTGGCGGGAAGATGAAAACACGGTGTGGCAGCGTATCCAGGAGACCACGACTTATGGCGATCCTGACGCACCGGGTGTTATCCCATTACGTATCGACCGTCCGGGCATCAACGAGGAGGACGGAACGTTCAACATGGCCCTACTTCAGCTCGAGCCCGAGCCAGCTACCATTGACAAAGACGAAACGGTCACCTGGAGCGTGGTGGGCAAGTTCCCTGAAAAGTGGTTTGAGCTACCTTTCGGCATGGACCTCTATGGCCACTACTACGAGGCAGAAAGTTTCGTACCAGCCGGTATTTCTAACAACATCCTGAACGAGCCACTGTCCAACATCAACGGTGTGACCGAGGAATGGGGATTCACTATTGAGCTGTTCGAAAGTCGTCTGGCTATTCGTTACAACAACTTCGAGACGGCCAGCACCAACAACCGGACCAACCTCAATGGTGGATTAGGATCGATCAGTGGGCGTATAGACTTCTACCTCGACCGGATTACTTCGGCTGAGAATGACACTGCAACCACCCTGTATCCGCAAGGCTTTTTGGGCTTTGATAACAGTGGCAACCGGCTCTTTACGCCGGGGACCGACGCGGCTCTGACACCCGACACTATCCCGAACAACCGCCAGCGTAAGAGTGGAACCGGGGCCGACCTCATGGGCTTCACTACCTGGGAGCAATACTACGCTGCTATTATCGGTGCCGTGCTTCCGGAAATGCAGGCGATTAAGAACCACCGTATCGAACGCGATGAGAACGGTCAGGCTATCGATGTGAGTGATCCTATTCGTGGGCTCAATTCCACCCGGGACTTTGTGGCCACCGGTAACGAAATCGATATTGTGGGTCGTATCACCAACAACATCTCTGTGTCCATCAACTGGGCTGAACAGACGACTGTGACCTCCAATACGGCTCCGGTCGCTTGGGACATTGCGCTTAGGCAAGCGGAAAGTCTTCAGCGCGCGGTTCCAACCTCCGACGGAGGTTGGGCTCTGTGGGACCTACGGGCTTCTCCCTTCCAGGTGGAATCCGATCAAATTGGTCAACGATTTGAGAACCAAGTGCTGCGTCCTATACGCCTTGCTAAGGCCCTCGACGGCACACAGAATCCGGAACAGCGTAAATACCGTTGGAATGCCACCGTACGTTACGACTTTACGGAGGGTCGCCTGAAAGGTCTCCAGGCAGGTGTGACTGCTCGTTATCAAGACAAAGTGGCCGGTGGATATCCTAATCTACTGGACGCGGATGGAGAAACTATTCTGCCGGACGTCGCCAACCCTTGGTATGGGCCGGACTCCATCGACGGTGACTTGTTTGTGCGCTACAGCCGCAAGCTGACCGACAAGATCGACTGGACCATCCAGTTCAATGCGCGGAATCTCTACCGCAGCAATGGTTCGGATGATATCCCGGTTTCTATTAATCCAGATGGATCAGTGGCTATCATCCGGGTTCCAGTTGAGCAGCAGTACTTTCTCTCGAATACCTTCAGTTTCTAGAAAAATATAATGTAGTAGTTATATTCTTATTTGTGGGGCCAGTTTTAGAGGACTGGCCCCACTTTGCTGTACGAATCAGTAAGTTCTTGTGACACAGGGATAGTGGCTGAAAACCCTCCTTTGGGGGGGATAGGAAGAAGGTCGAGCCTTAGAGCGAGGGTGCGAATCTTTGAGGCAGGGTTTCGCCGGGAACCCAGAATGGCTGTATAGAGGTTCTCCGGGGAAACAGGGGAAGTCCAAGATTATTGGTCACTAAGGCCTCGATAACCTGATTGGCGGCGGTGATTCCGACCTCCTGCCAGTTGGGGTTGATGCCGGTGGTGGTTCCTTCGTTTTCGGAGAGTCCCAATTGTATGTAACCGAAATCCCTGGGTATTTCGTATCCCAGTTCGAGCAGGTAGTCTGGCGCCTTGCTTACAGAAGAAATGAGTACATCCGGGGCATATTTCCCCAACCATTTCTTGAGTTGACTGACTGAGAGCGCTGGGTCGCTGGACAGTGAAAGTTCCGGGATTTTGTTTTTGGAGGGTACTCCGTCTTCGGCCAGCAGGTAAGCGGCCCTCCTGCGATTCTCATGACTTGCCAGTGGGAGCGGGTCCGAAACGAATCCTATGCGTTGATAGCCTTTTCGTTTTGCATTTTGTTCTGCCAGAAAGAATGCCGAGTAATGGTCGATCTCTACCCGGTTAAGATTGGGAGACTTCAAGGAACCGGTGAGACTGAGAGAAGCAAACCCACTCATATCGACTTCCAACTCTACGTCAGCCCTCGGAAAGGGTTCAAAAATAACGCACCCCATCCCCCGAGCGGCGATCACCTTCATTAACCGTTCCGGAGAAACTCCGCCTTCGTTGATTTGAAAGGCTTCCACGTCAAACCCTTGAAACTTGGCACCGATCTCAATGCCTTCTCGCAGTTTGGCTCGATTTTGAGTGGTATATATACCCAGTTGGTTACACTGAATCAGTGCGATCGTTGTTTGAAAGTTGGTAGGTTTCCGCTGTCTTCGACTACTCATCAACGCGGTAATCAGCGGATTCTTTTTGTAGTTAAGCTCTTCGGCGATTTTTAGTACTTTAGCTCTGGTTTCAGGGGTGTGATTTGGGAAATTCCTGAGAATTCGGCTGACTGTCATCTTAGAGACGCCTGCTTTTTGCGCAATTATTTCGAGAGAAGAACTCACAAATTTAGTATGGGTTGGGAAGAGGACCACAAAGTCCGTTGTTAGGGGAATTGTCTTCGAAGATTATCAGATAATTTAGAAACGCAAAAATGCGATGAAATGTTACCAATTGGGAAAAATATTTTCTTCCGCGATTAGACCGAGTCCCATGAGCAGATCTTTACGGAATCGCCAGTTGGTTAAAGAGCTTCCCCGCGAGGTTAAAGGGCACCATACCCACTTGGAGGGTAATCTGGAAACTCTATGTTTGTGCGGCTTTTGTTTTTCTGCGCCAGTCGGTGTAAGAGGGGAGGATTAAAAAGAACACTGCGATGAGCACAAAAACGAGAGATAGTGGTCGGGTCAGTAGCGGGAGGAATGACCCATCGGACGACTGGAGTCCGGAACGCAGATTCTCTTCGAGGAAAGCGGTCAAGACATAGCCGATAACAAACGGACCCAAGGGGAATTTTGCTTTGTCCAGAAAGAAGCCCACTACACCGAAGGCTAGAACCAGCCATACATCAAATACACGGTTGCTCAGCGCATAGGCACCAATGACGCAAAAGACGAAGATGACGGGCACGAGATAAGCGCGGTTTACATTGATAATCTTGGCGACCAGTCGGGTAGAAAAGAGCATGATCAGGAACATCAAGATGTTCGCGACCAGGTAGCCTCCCATGAGCGCCCATACGAGGTCTCCATTCGTTTGAAAGAGGAGGGGGCCAGGTTGTATGCGGTGCATGATCATTGCGCCCAAGAGGATGGCGTCAACGGGGGCTCCGGGAATCCCCATCGTGATCAAAGGAATAAGTGCGCCGCCGGCGTTGGCGTTATTGGCCGCTTCTGAAGCGACAATCCCTTCCTCGTGCCCGGTTCCGAATTTTTCAGGGGTCTTACTGAACGCCTTGGCCATGCCATAGGAAACCATAGATGAGATACTAGCTCCGATTCCCGGTAGGATACCGATCCAGGTTCCCACGATCGAGGAGCGGAACAGGTTCACCGTATGTTTTTTCCAGGTACTTAGTTTGGGAAACAGCCGGGAATTTTTCAGAGAAATACTGGTCGCCTTTTTATTGATCTCAACCGTATCTTTTATGAGTTGGCTCATGACGAAGATGCCCAATAGGACGGGCAGCAAGTTAAAGCCGTCGGTCATGGATTCGTGACCAAATGTGAGCCGTAGCTGTCCGTCAGAAGCGTTCAGGCCGGGGAGGGCAGCGGTGATTCCGAGCATGGCTGAGAGCAACCCCTTGAGCATCGTTCCTTGTGAGATCGATGAGATGAGAACCAAGGCCATGAGGACCATAGAAAAATATTCCCAAGGACCGAATTTTAGAGCCAAGGTTGCCAGAGGGGGAGCCAGAATGATGAGGAAAATTGCGGAGATCAACCCACCGAGAGCCGAGGCTCCAATCCCTAGGCTTAATGCGAGGCCGGGGTTGCCCTTCTGGGCCATGGGGTACCCGTCAAAAGTCGTCATCATGGCGGAGGGAGTGCCTGGCATCTTTAGCAGGGTTGCGCTAATGAGTCCGCCCGACACGGACCCCACGTGCATTCCCATCAATAGAAGGACCGCGTGAGTCGAATCCATTGAAAATGTGAGGGGGACGGTTAGCGCCATGAGCATACCGCCTCCGAGACCCGGAATGGCCCCTACGAAAATGCCACTGGCTACTCCAATCATCAACCACATCATCGGTGTGGGTGTAAGTAGGTAGTGAAATGCTTGTAGTAATTCCATGGGTACGGATTTCGTTTAAGGCAAATCTATGTAAAAAAGATTCGTAAATAGCCAGTATCCGCCGATCCCGAAGATCAAGCCGATGGCGAGGCTGATACCCATTACCTTGTAGTTGCCTTTAGCGAGTATGGATCCAGTGGCAAAAACGTAGATGACGGTTCCCCATTTAAACCCCCATCCAACCGGAACCCATGGCGAAGGTATATATGACTGATAGTGCTACCATGCTT
>CALGUT010000024.1 GCA_937920335.1 uncultured Opitutales bacterium | reverse complement strand
CGAGAATCAGCCCAATGCTGGGAAAGAACAAATAGTAATCACAAATGGGGCCATTCTTCAGGGGGACGACATTTGCCATCGGGAATAGTGAGATCGCATACCAAACCAATCCAAGCGCCAGCCTGGGCTGGCGGGTTCGTAACCAAACAATGAAGATACCCAGGTTTACCACGATAAAAGCCGAAATTATGACCAGTGCCTTCTGCTCTTCTGGAATAAATACAATCGATAGTCCTTGCTGCCCAAACGGATAAATCCAACGCAGTGCATGAATGATATAAAACCAGCCCGAACTCAAACTGATCCATATCGACGAATCAGTTGGTATTGCCAGAGCGTAGTCAATTGTATTGGCCCCTCCATACATTCCTCGAATTACGAAATATACTCCTAGAACTAAGAGAGAGCCCATAAAACATCCGGGAGTGGCTGGATCTGTACCTTTTCGGATGTTGTAGGAAATCTTTCAGGAAACAAAGGAAGGGCGCCGTCATGGCTGCCTCATAGGAAAAGCAGGCTACCACGAGGGATAGGAGTGAGAGACAAAGTGCGAAATAGGAGGCGTGTATCCTTTTCTCCGATGCGTCATTCTGTGCTTTCTCGTATAAAATGAAATAGGCAAAGAACCCGTAGGCGCAGATGATTATGTTTACACTACTGATCCAGCTTACAACGGTGGTTGATGCAGGAGCTATGGCCCATGCTGCGGTGCAAAGCAGCTGGCTCCAAGGCTTGTTTTTGAAAAATAGACCGAAGAATCTATAGGCTAACGGGATTAGCCCTAGAAAAATAAGTATAGCCGATACGCGCCAAATTTGAATCTGGTCGGGGAGATAGGAAACCCAAAGATAAAAAACCAGATTTTTGACCGGGCGAAACAGGTCAAAGCAATCTACCGATAAAACCTCCGAAAGAGATTGATAAGAACGCACCAAGTGAACCTGAAGACTATCATCAAACATGATCTCTCCGTCTGAGTTACCTAGGTAAATGGCACCCAACAGTAGAACCAAGATGGCCAGGTAGGATCTGGGGTTGCGCAATGAATGCAGATTCATGTAACTGACCTGAGAATATACGAGTTTTCGAAAGAAGTTATCGGAGTGAGCGCGATAAGCTAGAGCGAGCCTGTGGTGGTTTCTTGATCGATCGGCAGTAGTGTGCCAGCAATGAAGTAAAATGGGCCAATATTAAACGAGATTTTACCAGTCTCCGGTTCGTTTCGAAGGCTCTGATATTTAGCGACTCTGCGATTTTGGATACACTATCAGCTTAGAAGAATTGCTCGATTTACTTTTTATACCCAGGGTTAGCATAGGTTCTGATAGGTTCATGATTCAGGTACTGGTTTCAACCTGTGTGAGCGTGTCTCATTTGATAGAAGCAACTGATCCCCTCTGAATCTGGATTCGGAGGGATAGAGACTGAGAAGCCTAAAATAGAGAAGACTTCGAAACCAGTCGTCCGGTTAGTTTCTTGCTTTCTGAAAGAACCTTCTTAAGAAGTTGGTCTCCTATACATGAATCCTTTGCCGCTGTGTGTCGATTTGGATGGAACTTTGCTTGCAACCGATTGCTTGTGGGAAAGTTTCGTTCAAGGCCTGAAACAAAATCCGTTTATTGTGTTCTTGGTGCCTTTTTGGCTCTTGAAAGGAAGGGCGAACCTGAAGAATGAGCTGGCGCGGTTTGCTGATTTCGATGTCGCTCCTCTTCCGGAAAATCCTCAGTTTATCAACTGGTTAGCGACTCAGGTCGTTCTCGAGCGGGATTTGTATCTGGTATCCGCCAGCGACCAAAAACTAGTGAGCGCCATTGGCGATAATTTTGGGATATTTAAAGAATCGATAGGAAGCCGTGAAGGGCTTAATCTACGGGGGAGAAACAAAGCGGACTACTTGGTAGTTAGATTCGGAGAAGGTGGGTTCGATTATGCAGGCAATGATTTTTCCGATGTACATATTTGGGAGAAGTCCAAGACCGCGATCATGGTGCATCCGCCAAAACGGTTATTGGAAAAAGTTCCAGAGGGTAAACGGCTGGTTATTAT
This sequence comes from uncultured Opitutales bacterium, assembly GCA_937920335.1. Classification (GTDB taxonomy): domain Bacteria; phylum Verrucomicrobiota; class Verrucomicrobiia; order Opitutales; family UBA2995; genus UBA2995. The sequence continues at coordinate 20,935 of CALGUT010000024.1, read as the reverse complement.
GGAAGACCGTATCAGTCTGCCGAGGGCTTTTCTGAAGGCGATCCGACCGCACCAATGGATGAAGAACCTTCTCATCTTCGTTCCGTTACTGACTGCGCATGTATGGCATCAGCCTCAATCATGGATGTCCGCTCTTCTAGCGTTTATCTCCTTTTCATGTTGTGCTTCAGCTGTGTATTTGATCAATGACTTGGCGGATTTACGATCTGATCGCCTACATAATACCAAGCGGAACCGTCCCTTTGCGTCCGGAGCTTTACCGCTCTATTATGGACTTATAGGTTCAGGTTTTTTGTTAGTATTTAGTTTCCTCATCATGGTATTTGCGAATTACCAGTCGGGGACGCCGGTGTTGGCTGTATATTTCGTAGCTACCTGTCTATACTCCTTCTGGTTAAAGCAGGTCGCTGGCGTAGACATCGTATTTCTTGCGGGCCTCTACACCATACGATTAGCTTTGGGGGCAGCGGTGGTGGAAGTGGAGATTTCCGAGTGGTTGTTGGCATTTTCACTTTTCTTCTTCCTCAGCTTGGCGCTGGCGAAACGTTTTTCTGAGCTCTACAATATCAAAGAGGAAAATCGCAGCAAAGTGGCCGGTCGGGGCTACTATCTTGCTGACCTAAATCTCATGGCGATGCTGGGTTCTAGTAGTGGTTACCTCTCTATACTGGTCCTTGCACTTTATGTGAGTGGCGAATCGGTTTCTCAGTTATACCATCATCCGAAATGGATCTTGTTAGTCTGCCCCATTATGTTGGTTTGGGTGACGCGTTTGTGGTTGGTTACCCACCGAGGTTCTATGGATGAAGACCCGATCCATTTTGCAGTCAAAGATGCCTTTAGTTACGGCACGCTTCTCTCGCTGGGCCTGATTGCTCTTCTTGCGTCTCCCATTTAAAAAAACGTCAAGAAACGGTTTTGCCTTGGATATCTGCTTAACCTTTTTCAGGCCCCGTCTAGCTTAGTCGTTTCTCATCCTAGAATTATGAACCGTTTCCAAAGTTGGGGTCGCTTTCCCAATGCTGATCAAGAGGTCTGTGCTTTGCGCTGGCTGGATACCGCTGTCCCTGAGTCTGGCGGGAAGACACTACTGCCCTATGGCTTGGGGCGAAGTTACGGCGACAGTTGCCTCAATGATGGAGGTACGCTTGTAGAAACGTCGGGGATGAACCGCTTCATCAAATTCGATGTTGAAGCAGGGACTATTCGTTGCGAAGCGGGTGTGAGCCTGGATGAGGTCTTAAAACTCATAGTTCCGAAAGGTTGGTTTCTCCCTACGACCCCGGGCACAAAATTTATAACCGTAGGGGGAGCGATAGCCAACGACATCCATGGAAAGAATCATCATGTCGCCGGTACATTCGGATGCCACGTCATAGGGTTTGAGCTATTGCGTTCCGATGGGACCCGCCACCTTTGTACTTCTGAATCCAATACAGATCTGTTCAAGGCCACTATTGGAGGTTTGGGGTTAACGGGTCTGATCACCTGGGCGGAATTTAAACTAAAGAAAGTCAGCAATGCTTGGATTGATATGGAATCCATAAAGTTCGAAGGGATCGAAGAGTTTTTAGAATTGTCCAAATCTTCCGATAAAGATTGGGAATATACCGTTTCCTGGATCGATTGCGTTGCCCAGGGCAAGGGCATGGGACGCGGAATCTTCATGCGAGGGAATCATTCTCCCGCAAGCGTGCTTTCTCGGAAAGTACACGATGAGCCCAGGATTACAGCACCGTTTGATTGTCCCAACCTGATGCTGAATTCCCTAAGCATCAAAGCTTTCAATACGGTCTACTATGGGAAACAGCGCGCCAAGAAAGCGAAGACGCGCGTCCATTACGATCCGTTCTTCTATCCGCTGGATGCGGTCAATGATTGGAACCGGATTTATGGGAAACGGGGATTCTTTCAATACCAGTTCGTGATCCCTTTTGAAGGTGGACTTGAAACGATGAATGAAATCTTGCGAATGATTACAGCTTCCAAGCAGGGATCTTTTCTTGCGGTGATCAAAACGTTTGGGGCCAAAGAATCTCCGGGGATGATGTCGTTCCCTAAGCCGGGAATTACACTGGCTCTTGATTTCCCAAACCGCGGTGCTTCGACTCTTAAACTGTTTAAAGAGCTGGATGCATTAGTCGATGCGTCAGGTGGACTTTTGTACCCGGCCAAAGATGCTCGGATGAGCCCGACGTTCTTCCAAAAAGGATACCCTCAGTGGGAGGCATTTTCAGAATTTGTTGACCCTAAGTTCTCATCATCGTTCTGGAGACGTGTGACCTCTCAATCCTGAGCGACTATGAAAACGATACTTTTAATTGGAGCAACCTCAGCGATTGCGGAAGAAGTTGGAAAATCTTATGCTAGGCAAGGTCATCGATTGGTTCTTTGGGGTCGGAATAAGCCGCATCTGGAAAGCATTGGCAAGAATCTGAAGGTCTTGGGAGCGAGTGAAGTTCACGTGAGTGAGATAGATCTAGATGATTGTGAGCAACATGCAAAAGCACTCGAGGAATCGGTTTCCGAAGCGGGGCAGCTTGATGTGGCCATTGTTGCCCACGGCGTGCTGCCGGACCAGCAAAGCGTTCAACAGAGTTTTGAACGGATTCAATCTTCAATCCACACGAACTTCATAAGCTATGTATCGCTGCTAACGGAATTGGCGAACTACTTCGAATCGATCCGGCGAGGCACCATTGTTTCGATCACTTCGGTAGCGGGTGATCGCGGACGGAAGAGTAATTACGTCTACGGTGCGGCCAAGGCAGGCGCTGCGACTTTTACTGATGGATTGCGAGGGCGATTGGTTGCATCAAATGTTCATGTTGTTAACATTAAGCCTGGGATGGTGGATACACCCATGACTCAGCATCTGAAAAAAGGTGCGCTGTTTGCATCCCCAGAAACGGTTGCCAACGGTATTGTCAAAGCGATCAATAAGAAAAAAGCCACTGCGTATGTGCCTGGATACTGGCGACTTGTAATGTTTATTATCCGCTCAATCCCTGAGTCGATTTTTAAGAAAACCAATTTTTAGGGAATGTCTGTTCATTTTACCGCCCACCTGTAATTCGGGAAATCTCCTTGAAGCTTGTTGAACAGGGTCCATTACTATCCTTCATCCTTCCTATCTTTTATCTATGAGTTTCCAAGAGCACTTTGATTGGGTCGCCGAGAATGATACCGGCCCCCGTAACGCGCAGCGTTCCTTTCATTCACAGATCCAAGGTATTCTTCGTTATCATATTCCGGAAAAGTCGAAAGTTCTTGAATGGGGTTGCGGACCGGGTGAACTTTTGGAGTCATTGAATCCATCGCGCGGACTGGGTGTCGACTTGAGTCCGAAAATGGTCGAACGAGCAAAGGATGAGCGTGATCATGCCAATCTGGAGTTTCGTGAAGGAGACCTTCACTCAGACGAGATTGATGAGGAATTCGACGCCATCATCCTGGATTATCTTCCAGGCTATTTACAGGATATCCATGCCAGTATTTCAAATCTTAGGAAATCCTGCCACCCACGTAGCAGACTCTATATCCTCTCACTGAATCATGTGTATAGCCCCTTGCTGGCCTTGGCCAAACCATTGGGGCTCGCGATGAAACAGCCCGAGAGTAACTGGCTGAGTAAGACAGACCTGTGTAATATTTTAGAGCTGAATGGCTTTGAAGTACTTACCAAGACGACTGAGCAAATGCTTCCTTTCAGGATTCCTTTATTGAGTGCCTTCTTTAATCGATTCCTGGTACGTTTGCCGTTTTTCAGGCATTTTGGCATGTCGAACTTCATCGTAGCCAGACCCGTTGCCAAGCCACGATTGGAGGGTGATATTTCTTGCTCCGTTGTCGTTCCAGCTCGGAATGAGTCTGGGAATGTAAAGGCGGCGCTTGACCGGATTCCAACACTGGGAAAACAAACTGAAGTCATATTTGTCGAAGGAAACAGCACCGACGATACGTGGGAAGCTATTCAGCGAGAAACGGCAGCTTACGAAGGGCCTCACAAGATCAAGACCCTTCAACAACCTGGAAAAGGAAAGTGGGATGCGGTTTTTGCGGGGTTTACGGTGGCCCGAGGGGATGTATTAGTCATCCAGGATGCCGACCTCACGGCTCCGCCAGAGGATTTACCAAAATTCTATGAAGCCATAGCAGAAGGGCGGGCTGAGTTTGCAAATGGTTGTCGACTGGTTTACCCCATGGAGTCTGAGGCCATGCGGTTTCTAAATTTATTGGGCAACAAGTTCTTCGCAGTCGCGTTAAGCTTTGTTTTGGGTCAGGATTTCAAAGACAGTTTGTGTGGTACCAAGATGATGCTTAGGAGTGATTACCAGCGGTTATTGAAACGGATTGAAGTGCTTGGTGATTTTGACCCGTTCGGTGACTTTAACCTGCTGTTTGGCAGCGCAATGCTGGATTTGAAGATTCGGGATATTCTGGTCCGTTACAAGGATCGCGCTTATGGAGACACAAATATTTCTCGCTTTAGTCACGGTTGGATTCTTTTGAAAATGACATTCTTTGGATTGCGGAAAATCAAATTTTCTCCGACGGATCGAAGTCCTGATGAGTGAAACACAGAAGACGTATTCAAATGGGTGCTTGTTGAGGGTTGTTGAACAATGAAAGACTGGATCCTCAAACACCGGGTGATGTCGCTGGTGGCTCTGCTCGTTTTGGGCGGCACTTGTTTGTTGATACTGCTTTCGTTGACTGATCTCGGCCTGGACGATCTAAGAGCGTTTTTTGATTATTGGATCGAAGAGATTCGTTCTTGGCCGGCCATTTTATTTTTTCTGATGGTGGCGATTTTGCCATTGTTTGGATTTCCTGTATCTCCGTTGTTCATCATCGCTGGTGTGCGGTTTGGGATCGCCTGGGCGATCCCATTTTCTCTGGCTGCTCTGGCGAGCAATATGATCTTGGCTTACTGGATCAGCACCAAACTCCTTCACCAGCTCATTCAACGGATTGTGCTGCGCTGGGAGTACTCAATCCCGAAAGTCAGTCGAGAGAACGCAAATAAACTGATATTCGTCGTTCGTGTGTCGGGAGCTCCTTTGTTTCTGCAGAATTACATCCTCGGGTTGGCCTCGGTGCCATTTTGGCCATACCTAATCATATCTATGGCGACCCAGTCCCTTGTTGTGATTGGGATGATTGTTTTTGGTGAATCGTTTTTGTCTGGTAATGGAGGGAAGGCTTTGGCTGGAATCGCAATATTGGTGATCGCAACGGTCGCTCTTTCATATTTCCGTAAGCGTTATGCCCAATCAAAAGCAGGATCTACTGATTCCCCCGTCGGATGAAATCGAATCGGTTTCTGAATTTACTCAAAAGGTAAAGTATCTGCTCGAAACGGAGATCGGTGGGGCGTGGATTCGCGGAGAAGTTTCCAATCTTCGCCGGCAACAAAGCGGGCACGTATACTTTTCACTAAAAGATTCTGGAAGTCAGTTAACGTCGGTTATGTTCCGAAACGACGCTTATAAACAAAGCGTTGATCTGGAAGATGGTATGCAGGTGATCGTGTTCGGTCAGATAAGCGTGTATGAACCCAGGGGAAATTATCAGCTAATAGTCCGACTTGTGGTATTGGATGGTTTAGGCCGGCTTCAGCAAGAGTTCGAAAGACTAAAAGACCGTTTGCAGAAAGAAGGTTTGTTTGACGAAGCTAACAAGAAATCGATTCCGAGATTCCCGCGTGCTGTGGGGATCGTTACTTCTCCGACAGGTGCGGCGGTTCAAGATTTTATTAGGATACTGAAGCGGCGTGAGTGGATGGGGCATATCATCGTATTGCCGTGTAAGGTGCAGGGCGAGGGTGCTGCTGAGGAGGTCGCAGCGATGATCGAGTATGCACAAAAGCTTTCAGGGTTGGAGCTCCTGGTAGTTGGTCGAGGAGGTGGTAGTCTGGAGGACCTATGGGCGTTTAATGAGGAAGTGGTTGTTCGGGCTGTCCATCGTTCTGTGATACCTGTAATTTCTGCTGTGGGTCACGAAATCGATTACACATTGACCGATTTTGCTGCCGATTACCGATCTGAAACGCCTTCGGCGGCGGCTGAAGTAATAAGCTCTGACTATCTCAACTTAATCGACCGATTCGATACTGCATCTGATAACCTTGCCTATTGGGTGCAGCAAGGAACCATCGAGCGAAAAGATGCAGTGAAAGCAGCTGATCGTAGATTGAAGTTACTGTCTCCAGATTCGAAAATTGAATGGGGACAGCTCAGGCTAGATGAGCTTACGAATCGGTTCCGCAAGTTATTTGATGCGGACTTGTTGGCCAAGAGGCATATGCTCACGGAGCTCTCGTTTGTAATTTCCTCCTCTGATCCATCCCATAAAATCTCACAGCACATTCAGGAAGTAAAAAGTTTATCTCGAAGAATGGATTCGAGTGTTTCGTTGAGGATGTCTAATTTCAGAAACCGTTGTTCTCAATCAGAATTACTTCTGAGGTCTCTCAGTCCAGATGCTACTCTAAACCGAGGCTATGCAATCGTTCGGGATACGATGGGACGTCCGATATTATCCAAGAAATCGATCCAATCTGGAGACGAAGTATCCGCGCAGTTTAGAGATGGTTCTGTGACGCTGAGAAAAGATTAGTCAGCCTCGGATTGAGTGCTGATCTTGTGAGATTCTTGTTCATTGAAATGAGCCAGAATAATTCCTGGTTTTTGGATAAGCTTAAGGTCATTGGCCCGGTAATTGGAAGCCTCTGTAAGTGTTTCCTGTTCTGAGTGAATAGTCCCCAGTATCCAAAAAAAACTGACAATAATTGTAAAACGATGGTTAGAAAGAAGAAATGAAAGAGGTTGGTACGAATTGGGTATTGCTGGAGGAATAAGGATTACCATTCTTTTGGGGTTAAGGGTGCCGCTTAATCTCAACCTTAATCCTATCCAGACTTACCAGGTACTATTGTGTGTTTCAAAACGATATGGCTCCAAATGAATTAAAATTCGTTGATCGAGACGAGGCTCTAACGTGTATGGAGAATTTGGGCTCCGATCAACGGTTGGTGGTCGATTTTGATCAGACGCTTTTCCTTCGAAACTCCAGCCAAGAGTTTATTCGAATGGCCAGGCCCTATCTCTTTGGTTCGATTCTGTATAAGCTCGTCGAGATATTACATCCTTGGACTTGGTTCTCAAAGTCTGAGAGGTGCTCTGAAACTCGAGATTGGTTTCATGTCTGGGTAATAACGATATTTTTCCCTTGGACTTGGATCATCTGGCGATCCAAAGCGAAACAAATGGCAGAGGTTTGGACGAATCAGGAGTTGGCGAATGTCATCCGAAAACGGGAGACCCGTTACAATATTCTTAGTTCCCAAGGGTTTATGCCGATCATTATGCCGGTGCTGAAGCATATGGATATTGAGTTTGGTAAGATTGATGCCTGTCGATTGATCGGAGGTTATGCTGATCGAATGCTGAGTAAGGTAACCCGTGTGAGGGATATGATTGGGCATACTGTAACAAATCGGTCTGCAGTCATTACCGATTCAGAAGACGACAGAACTCTTCTCAAGTATGTGGATGTACCTTTGCTTGTGGAATGGCCGACGTCAGAGGTCCGCTCCGTTACCTCGCATTATATCCCGTTTTATTATATGTATAAGGTGAAGCATAAAGGCTTCGCCCCGATTTTGCGTGATATTATTTCAGTCGATTTTATTTTGTTGCTGCTTGCCTTTTCATGGGTCAGTCCGGTTCCGTTTCTTCATGGTATTGGGATCGCGTGTTTCTTTATGAGTTTTCTGTTGATCTACGAGATCGGTTATATGGAAAACGATGAAGTGGCTTATGAATTGGAAACTTCGCCGGTACTGGGAAGTAATTTTGAAGAAAAACGTGATTATATTAGTTACGTAGAACCCTGGTTTTGGGCACTGACAATGACCGTGATCGGTGCGGGTATTTTTAAAACGATAGATGTGCTGGCGTCACAGGGTACAATTTCCATTCCGGACGTATTAGCTAGTCCGATTTTCGATATATTTGGCAGCGTATATAGTCATAGCTCTCTCTACCTCCTTGTTGGAACCTGGGCAATAGTCCTATTGGCGCAACGATTTGTTTTTCGCCTCTATAATTATGCTGATAAAATGACTCGTACCTGGATCAATCCGTTCTTGCAGTCGTTTAAGTCACTTATGTTTATGACTATCAGTACGTCGAATCTGGTGGGTGCAGTCGCCCTATTATGCCAAGCTTTTTCCCGTTCTTTCGGTTATTTTCTCTATCGGTGGAGTCGAAAAAGCTGGCCTGGGGATGAGGTCTACCTGGTGCGTTTTATAATGTTCCCGACCGTATTGTTTATCCTCAGTAACGCTTTGGATACTTCCTACAAAGAGTTCATGAACTTCCAGTCTCTAGTAATATTACTTTGGATTTCCTCAAGGGCCGTTAAGCCTCTGATACGGCTACTTAAAAGCGCCAGGCATGTTTCGGAAGATACGTGGAGTAAAAGTGGAAAGTAGCAAAGTCGGTAATAAAAAGCCCTGTCAGAAATCTCCGACAAGGCGTTTTAAAGTTCGTCTCTAATGCAGAGAAATCAGAGCTTTGGGAATTTTGTCCATTTAGCTTTGGACTTACTCGATTTTACGACGGCCTCAATAAACGCCATTCCATAAACTCCATCATCGATATTGGGAAAGTCATAACGTTTCTTCAGCTTCTTCCCGCTTACTTCGGCTGCTATTGCTTCACCAGCTGCCAAGTATACGTTGGCAAACGCTTCGATAAACCCTTCAGGGTGTGCGAAAGGAGTCCGGCTATTGGCTTGCGCGGCTGAACCCAGATAATCGTTTCCCCGGCGCAGAATCTGGCGAGGTTTGTCGGCGTATTTAATGATCAAATCATTGGGTTCTTCTTGATGCCATTCGAGTGACGCTTTGGTTCCGTAAACGCGGATGCTGAGAGCATTCTCGTCTCCATTCGAGATTTGGGAAGCGTAGAGGATTCCCTTTGCGCCGCCTTTGTAGCGTATGAGGACGTTCCCATCGTCATCCAGTTCACGTCCGGGAATGAATGCGGTGAGTTCCGCGCACACTTCTTCGATATCGAGGCCGGTGATATAGCGTCCAAGATTTTCAGCATGCGTACCGATATCTCCCATACAATTGGATGCTCCCGCGACTGCAGGGTCTGTTCTCCAGGAGTTAATCTTGGTAGGGCCTTTGCGATCTACATCTCCGACCGCGTAACCTTGTGGGTATTCTGCCACCACTTTCAGAATTCGTCCCAGTCTGCCTTTCTTTACGTATTCCCGGGCTTCTTTCACCATGGGGTACCCCGTGTAATTGTGGGTGAGCGCGAATACCTTACCGGTCTTTTCTACCACCTTTTTGAGGCCTTTGGCTTCCCTTAGGTCGAAGCCAAGTGGCTTATCGCACACTACGTTTATCCCCGCTTCGAGGAATGCTTTTGCAACAGGAACGTGCAGATTGTTGCGTACTACTATACTTACAAAATCGATGCGCTGGTCAGCGGGCAATGCCGCCTCTTTCTTGGCCATCTCTTCGTAGGAGCTATAAACGCGCGATGGATCCAGAAAAAAGTCTTTTCCGGAAAGCTGTGAGGTCTTCGGATTGGACGAGAAGCAACCGGCAACCAGTTCGATCTTACCGTCCAGATTTGCAGCCATACGGTGCACTGCGCCAATGAACGCTCCGCGGCCACCACCGACCATTCCCATTCTTAATTTTCTATTCATAAAGACTCTAATGGTGTCTTGGGGTTAACACGCAACTGGTTTTCCAGTGCTGGCGGATTCATAAAGAGCATCAATGACCTTCATGAGTGAGAGCGCTTGGTCAGGGGTGTTCAACGGCTCTTCTTTACCCTCGATCGTCAGGATGAAATTGGCTGCGGATCGTGACCGTCCCATGTCTTCGCAAGACTCCACAATCACGTCGCGGTTCACTGAATTGCCATTCTCCTGGACATAGAGCTCACAGCTATCGATACAGGTTTCGTCCAAGCCATCGCTGCCGAAGAGACGTTCGATTTTTCCGCCAGCTCCAGTTCCCTGAAATACGACGGAGACTTCTTCACGTTTTACCATCTCTGCCCAAGATACCTGCATGCTCAAAACCTGACCGGTCTTGAAAGTAACAAATCCATGAGCGGCACTCTCGACGTCAGTAGTGCCCTCTGCATTGTCAGGAATTCCCCAAGGGCCTTTGAAGTTTTTGTCAGTGATGAAGTCATCATAGGTTGCGCCCAGAACGTATGCGGGTTCTGGATAGTCCATTAGGAACATAGCGAGATCGACCATGTGAAGTAAATCGATCAACGGTCCTCCGCCTGCGAGTGCTTTAGTCGTAAACCAGCCGCCCAAACCTGGGATACCAGTCCTACGAATCCATTTAGCTTGGGCAGAATTTATTTTACCGACGGTTCCATCAGCAATGTATTGTTTCATCGCGTAAGACTCGGGGCGGGCGCGATTGTTGAAATTGAACATCACGTGTTTTCCCGCCTTTTCCGCTGCTACTTGCATAGCTGCCACTTCGCTTGCGTTTATGGCTGGGGGTTTTTCGCAGAACGCGTGTTTTCCTGATTCAAGGACCTGGATCACTAAGGGCGCATGGAATTTGTTGGGAACGATAACTGAAATCGCGTCTAGTTCATCCATCGCCAAAATCGCCTCCACACTTCCCAGTGCAGTTGGGATGCTGTATGTTTCAGCAGCAGCCTGGGCCGCTGCTTCATTCATGTCAGCAATGGCTAGGATTTCAGCTCCAGCCTGCCGAAATCCGGCGATATGATATTGAGCCATTCCTCCGGCTCCTATGACTCCTACTTTAATACTCATGATTTTGGAAAGTTTGGTAATTGATTACTGATTTGATTTATCAAATGCGGCGTCGAATGCCATTTCGTTGGGTTTGAAATCAACCGCTTTTACGAAGTCGGCTGCCTCTTCCCCACCGTGGAAACGGTCCATGCGTCCATCTTCCCATTCGACTGAAAGCGGTCCTGCATAGCCGATGTCATTCAAGGCAACGATAATCTCTTCGAAGTTGATATCGCCATGGCCGAGTGATCGAAAATCCCAATAACGGCGAGGATCTGTGAAATCGGTATGTCCGCCAAATACGCCGACGGATCCGTCACCGTGACCCCACCAAACATCCTTCATGTGTACGTGGTAGATTCTGCTGGCGAAATCACGAATGAATTTAACATAGTCTACGCCCTGGTAGCCCAAATGGGAGGGATCGTAGTTAAACCCGAAACGCTTGTGACCTTTTACGGCATCGATCGCTCTGGCAGCAGATGCGATATCGAATGCGATTTCAGTGGGATGTACTTCCAGCGCGAAATTGACGTTTACAGCGTCGAATGCATCGAGGATGGGTAGGAATCTTTTTGAGAAATCCAGGAACCCCTTTTCATACATGGCCTGTGTCGTCGGTGGGAATGCGTAAAGCATGTGCCAGATACTGGATCCGGTGAAGCCATTTACAACGGCAGGGAAGTCTTTCTTCGTTCTTTTGCCCGGCTTCGCGTCCATGAACTTTCGGCATGCTTTGCCTGATGCGATCATTTCGCGGGCCGCACGTTTACGAACGCCTTCCGGTTTCCCATCGCCCCAAATTTTATCGGATAGGATCGCTTTGTGGCGTTCGTCCACCATGTCACAGATGGCTTGCCCGACCAAGTGATTAGAAATGGCATAACACGTGAGACCATTGTCCTGCAGGAGCTCCCATTTTTCTTTTAAATAGCGTTTGCTCTTGTTGGCTTGGCTGACATCGAAGTGATCGCCCCAACAGGCGAGTTCGAGGCCATCATAACCCATGGCTTTTGCTTTTGGTGCGAGTTCTTCCAAGGACAAATCTGCCCATTGGCCGGTGAATAAGGTTACTGTTCTAGGCATAAATTTGGAGGTAGTTTTGAGTTAACTCAGACTTTGAGAAAAGACTTTAGTAAGCGGTTCTGCAGCGTCGATTGGCAAATCAAAAACGTCGTGTGAAATGTTTAAAACCCGTTATTGCGCCTGCTTCGGTCGTTGCTCAACATTCTGCCATGCGTTCATTCCTGCCAAAAGCCTGTCTAGTGTTCGTCGTTTTTACTGCGGCGACGAAGCTGTGTGCTGAGTCGTTGGAAGACTGGGGGGCTCATCAGGGTAAGCGGATTGCGCTACCAAAACTGATTCAATTGATCACTGGATACCAAGTTTATGATTGGGATGAGACGGGTGGAGAAGTTTTTGAAGGGGCGGCTAGAGCGGTTCTTGAGGAAATTGCCCAAACGCCTATTCGTGCCGACCGAATCAACGAAGTAGGCAATGCCGTTGAACTACTCGTGTTGGATGCGCTTGCGGAGGCAGGTATGAACACAGGCCGCCCAACTCCGCCATCGGGAAGAAAGAAGACGGCAGGATACCCTGATCTTTTTGCCACGAGTGGTGATGATTACTATTACCTGGAGATAAAAACCTATTCTCCTAAAACCTTAAGGAGTAGTCAGCGTACGTTTTACATCTCTCCCTCCGAAGACTTTAAAGTGACCCGCGATGCGCATCATCTTCTGCTCGCCTTCTCTACAGAAGAGATCTCTGCAGGTGTGTATTCGTTAACCGGATTCAAGCTTCTGGATCTCTACGGCCTCGAATGCCAGTTGAAGCTAGAGTTTAATGCCAGCAACCGTGATCTTTACGATCCTTCGTCAGGGCTCATCGTCTTGGAAGAGTAGTAATGCCTGAACTCGCTGAAGTAGATTATTTTCGAAAGCAATGGGCGCCCGGGATCGGGAAGTTTATTGTGCGGGTGACGATTCATCCTTGGACACGATTGTTTCGGGGAATGTCTTCTGTCGACCTGGCTAAGATGCTTCCTGGAAGTCGGATGGTTGAATCTGAGACCCACGGGAAGCAGATGCTATTTCGAAGTGATCAGGAGGGATGGTTGGGGATCCACTTGGGGATGACGGGGGCTCTTAGTTATACCGAAGAGCCAGACTACGATGATCGATATGCTCACTTGGTTATTCAGACCGAGGAAGGATTCTTAGTTTTTAATGACCCACGTCAGTTTGGTCGCGTGCGGTTTGAGCGTAGTCAGGCGGCTCCCGATTGGTGGGCAAACCTCCCGCCGCAGGTGCTTTCAACAGAATTCAGTTTCGAGCGTTTTCAGGTAATGTTGAAACGTCGTGAGAGGTCGCCTCTGAAGCCCTTACTACTGATGCAAGAGCTGTTTCCCGGAGTGGGAAACTGGATGGCGGATGAGATTCTTTGGCGTTCCCGGTTGGCTCCGGGGAGAAGGGCGAAGAGCCTTTCGGAAATTGAACAACGGGTTCTGTTTAAACAGTTGCTTTGGGTATGTCGTAATGCCCTGAAGGTGGTGGCCGACAACTGGGGTGATTTCCCAAATACCTGGTTGTTTAACCATCGCTGGAAGGATGGGGGAAGTTGTCCCAAGACGAAACAACCCCTTAAGCGTGAGACGATCGGTGGACGAACTACTTGTTGGTCACCTGCGTGGCAGGCTTAGTTCTGCGCTATTTGTATAAAAAGTAGGGCTTGGTCTTCTCCCGGTACGCGTGAGCTTGAGTTTCCCATTCGCGTACCCAGGCAGCGACATTTACGCGGGCGCCTTGGGTGGACAGCGCATTCCACCAAGCGGTTGAACCGACGTGTATATTGAAGAGTCGCTCTTTATTGAACGGAACGTTTGCGTAAGGATTGGTTCCTTTGAATTCGGCTGACAGCTTCATCATGTAAAAGCTGAGTTCGGTCGGACGCAGGCTGTAGTAATCGGTTACGGTTGTGTAGACGCCGACCCCGCGTTTACCATTCGATTGGATATAGCTTTTTTCTTCAAACAAGAGTCCGGGAATATTCATCTGGGTGAGTCGGTCCTTAAGTCGCTTGGGTGACACGCCTTCAAAGGTCAACAGACGGAAGGGATACTCGGTCCCAATACCGTGCCTGAAGCCCCCGATTTGGGCGCCCAAACCTGTCATTGGGTAGCCCAATACGGCAGAGAGGTCTGGTATATTTGGTGAGGTAGCGACCCACTGAAGTCCGGTATCTGGCCATAGCATTCTGCGACTCCAACCGCGCATGGAAATAATGGTCAACATTCCTCGTTGACGTACCGTATCCTCAACGTCGAGCCAGCCTTTGGTTGCCTTGGCCATCCTGGCAATTTCACCTATAGTGAGTCCATGCACGTAGGGCATTGGAAAAGGGCCGACATAGCTTTCCCAGATTTCTTCTAACGGAGGACCATCAACCTTGATCCCTCCAAGTGGATTGGGGCGGTCCAGTACGATCACCTGTTTCTTGTTTTCAAAGCAGGCTTCCATCGTAAGCTTCATGCAAGCCACGTAAGTATAAGATCGAACTCCCACGTCTTGAAGATCAATTACCATGACATCTATACCTGCCAGCATGGACGGTGCAGGTTTCCGATACTCACCGTATAATGAATAGACCGGGAGTCCGGTTCGGCTATGGGTGCCGCTCTTAACTTTCTGATCCGCTTCGGCGACCCCGTCTATGCCGTGCTCGGGCCCATAGAGCGCTCGTAGGTTTACCGTGGGAGAACGATATAACAGATCGATGCTGCTTACTCCGTTACGATTTACGCCTGCTTTGTGTGTGAGCAGACCAACTCGTTTGCCTTTAAGGATGGAGAACTGAGTCGATTCCAGGACGTCGATCCCGAGCATGATCTTCGGGGCAGCGTGGATGCTGGAAAGACTGACCCACAGAATTCCGAGTGCCAGGCACACATATTTTGGGACGTAACTGATGAAAGTATTTATGAGTTTTGGCATACCTGCTAGTTTGGACATCTATAAGCAGGTATGTTTCTTAGAGGGCAACTTTAGAAGTACGTTCTTCCCAGATTAGGCGAAAGCGGTAGGTCCCATAAAGGAGCACTCCGACGAGCGTGCCTAGTACAACTCCGCCTATCATGGTTGAGTTAACGCCTGAAAAAACCGCTCCGACCGTCGACTCTGAAGTCGGTGCAAACCCGACAGTGCCCAATAGCCAGGAACCAATCTTGTAGTTGACCAAGTAGATGGGGACCAGTGTCAGTGGGTTGGAGATGAATTGGAGACCGGCCAGCACGGGAAGGTTTACTTTTAGAATAAGCGCTAGGGCGGTTACGGTCAAAAGCTGAACGCCAAATAAAGGCAAGAACGCTACGATCGATCCGATAACTATCGCGGGGCCGACATAGGGTTGTTTGAAGGACCACAAATACTTTCGATTGCGTAATTGGTGACCAAAATTTCCCAGTAATGGATAACGTTTGAGGGATGCTTTTCTGGGCAGCCATCTCAGCACGTAACGCAGACGCAGAAGCTTTCGAATACTTTTCTTGCGAGCTTCTGTTTTGCCGAGTCTTTCTGAGTCTGAGGGTACCGTGATCACAGCGTTCAATGGGGACTCGTTTTAGAGCCTTTGCAAGCCGACCGGAGTATTTAACAAATCATTTTCAAATGGGGGAATCTTAACCTCATTGCTATTCCTCAGGAGTGAGGATTCCGGCTTGAATTCCCTTGGGATGACACTCGAGAAGTGGCTTGAGAAATACCCGTATTTTTCTATTCGTCTGGTTCGGCGTTGAGCATCCAGACACTATCCTGAAGGATCCTTAAATTAGAATAGCCGCTTCTTTGGCGAGTAACTCTGGGCCTTTTTCAAGTGCTAATGACAAGGGAAGGTCCCTGGGGGAAATTTCGATAAGCTCAGTTTTAGATTCTTTGCCAATTTGCGTTGCTGTTATATCGATCCGGCCAGCCATAATGGTTACGCGTTTACCTTTGGTGAGGGCGGTTTGGGCGAGGGTGCCTGGGCCTTTCCCTTGGAGGGAACTGCTGTCGAATTTACCTTCGCCTGTGATCAGCCAGTCACAGGTTTCAAGTTTTTCAGGTATGTTAAGCCACTGGGAAACGAGGTCAAAGCCAGGGAGGAGCTCGACATTGCAACACGTGCTTAG
Organism: uncultured Opitutales bacterium; assembly: GCA_937920335.1. Classification (GTDB taxonomy): domain Bacteria; phylum Verrucomicrobiota; class Verrucomicrobiia; order Opitutales; family UBA2995; genus UBA2995. Next base: position 4,950 of record CALGUT010000024.1, on the reverse strand, counting down.
GCCGAAAGTGATTCCTCCAGCTGCTCCGCTTCCTGGTACTTCGGTGAGTTTCCAGGGTTGCTGGAGGTAGTTGCAGAGGAGCGTCGCAATGCGTTTACCCTCTTTTTCAATCGTTGGGTGGTCTTTTGGTTTAAGTCCTTTCTGAGGGCCATAAATAGCGGCGGCACCTTGCGGGCCGAAGAGGGGATTCTGAACGTCGCAGGCTATTTTGATCGGTGGGATGTTGGTGGGTAATGATCCCTGGATTTGATCTACCTGTTGCCAAAGTTCGGGGCGAATGGATTGAAGCAATAGGTTATCGCGGTCGTAGAACTCAAGTCCGAGGGCCTCGAGAACGCCCAAGCCTAGATCGTTGGTCGAGCTACCTCCTACGCCAAGTAGGATACAATCGGCTCCTTGCTCGACCGCAACTCGTATCAATTGGCCGGTTCCGAGTGAGGATGTTTTCCAGCAATCGCGGGCGTCAATGGGTAGTTCCTGTAGTCCTGAAGCTTGGGCGATCTCGATGATGGCAACTTTGCTGGTCCTCTCGAGGTTCCAATCCTTCCTTGTTTCGGAGCTCAAATTGGCTCCTGTAACCCAACCGAGTTGAGCTTGAATAGGGTCGAAAAGTGAACCGGATACTTCGTGCGTTTCCAGTTTCCCCTTTTGAGTGGTCGTAAGTATTTCGCAGAAGCCTTCGCCACCATCAGCGAGAGCGATCGTTTCGATTTCCCAATCTGGATGTTTCTCAGCAAGGACAGTTTCCAGTATAGCTCCTGCCTGAGTAGCGGACATCGAGTCCTTGAATTTGTCGAAACAGATTAGGACGTTCATCTAGTGCGGAAGGGTGCTTGAAATTAGGCTAAAGCGATAAGCTTATCGTAAATGTCTTGGATGGAGCTCGCTTGAAGCTCCTTGGCAGCTATCCGGTTTGTGGGTGCTTCAGGTAACTTCGAGAGAGGCTCGTTCAACTGCAGTTGTCGATTCGCTGCCACCTCGTCGACCCGATCGATAGGTGTGAACAGTGGGGCCTTGTTTAGGAGCGTCGGTGCCTCACGTATGATTTTCCTAATGGCGATAACGGCTTCGGTAAAACGATCGAGTTCAGCTTTAGAGTAACTTTCAGTGGGCTCAAACATCAGCCCGTATACTTCTGGGAAAGCTACGGTTGGTGCGTGGAACCCGAAATCGAGAAAGAGTTTTCCGATTCTTGGAATGACAACGGCCTTGGGAATACCAGCTTCTTCGAGGGCTTCGAAATCGGCATCCTCCAGAGTGAGGATAAATTCGTGCATGCGTGGTATGTCGTCAGCATTTTTGGGAAGGCAGGGAAAGTGTGAACCCAAGGTCTTGTAGAGGTATTGAGCGGACAAAACCGCAACCGCTGACATCTGTTTGATTCCCGGACCACCGAGTCTTAATAGGTAGGTGAAGCAACGGATCTTGTGTGCAAAATTTCCCCAGTGCCTGTGAAAAGATCCAATTGAATGAGCGGATTTTACCGGTAGGTATTGGCCTTCATTCTTTTGGATCTGGTGACCCGGCAGGAAGTCCACGAGTTTGTCGCTGACGGCGACGATCGCATCGCCTGGGCCACCTCCGCCATGAGGGATGGTCCAAGTCTTATGGAGATTGTTGTGAACCGCATCTACACCGAGTTTACCGAGGTCGACCCAGCCGGCGATGGCGTTCATATTCGCTCCATCCATGTAGACAAGGCCCCCGGCCTGGTGGATCAGATCCGCCATTTCCTTGAACTGACTTTCGAAGATTCCACCGGTATTTGGATTGGTTACCATGATGCCGGCCACGTGTCCTTCTTGAGAGGCCAAGATTTGCCGTAGACTATCCATGTCCACTTGGCCTGTTTCGTCGGCTTCTAAATACACGATCCCAGTTTTTCGTCCGTCGACGGTCTTGTTTTCATAGCCGGCCATAGTGGCGGTTGCGAAATTGGTGCCGTGTGCGCTTCTAGGGATGAGGATCACATCGCGATTCAAGTCGTTGCGATGAGTGTGGTAGGCTTGGAAGAGTTTGATGCCTACCAGCTCGCCTTGGGCTCCGGCAACCGGTTGAGTTGTGACTCCTGCCAGTCCAGTTATAGCTTTAAACCACTCTTGGGTTTCGTAGAGAAGACGGAGATTTCCTTGAATATCCTGGATGGGTGCTTGGGGATGTGAATCCGCGAATCCTGAGAGCCCTGCAGCCCAATCGTTGATGTAGGGATTGTACTTCATGGTACAGGATCCCAATGGATAGCAAGTATCGTCAGGGCTAATGTTAAGATCTCCCAAGTGGTCGTAATAGGCTTTCAACTCATCGAGTGAAACTTGTGGAAGTGTGAGGTGGGTCTTGCGCGTTTGATCGGATCTGAGAGCTGGGGCTGACTCCGGATCCTGGGTGTCGTTTCCGAGTTGCTCTGAGAAGAAAGCAACCAGGGTCTCAATGTCATCGTTGGATTGCCGGTCATTAAAGGAGAGTTTTAGGAAATTACCTTCTCGGGAAGCTAGGCGGTCGGCTACATCGATTCCAATATGGAGTCCGGCTTCAGAGCCTTTCGCGATGAGGTCTGCCGTCGTTACGGGAATTTGTATGACAAACTCGTTGAAGAAGGTCTCTTTGGAAAACGGGAATGAGATGTTGGCTAGTCGGGAGAGTTTCTGAAACGCTTGGACTGCATTGGAGCGGGCCTTTGAGCAGGCGAATGTCATGCCGGCGTCACCGCGTTGAAGGATTGCCGAACCAACGATTGTGGCGACATAGGCTTGGTTGGAGCAGATATTCGAAGTGGCCTTCTCTTTGCGGATATGTTGCTCGCGAGTGGATAGGACCATCACTCGGCATTCCTTGCCTTGATTGTCGACGGCTTTGCCGACGTACCTCCCTGGAGATTGGCGGATATCATTCTTGACCGAATCGTTCAGGCGAACCCCAAATAGACCAAGTCCTGGACCACCGAAGTTGGCGCCGAGGCCCAGGTGTTGTCCTTCACCGACAATCATGTCGACGCCGTGAGCTCCGAAATCCACGGGCCGCTTTAACCCACCGTATGCGAGAAGCATGGGATCGATGACCGCGATACTCTTAACTCCGATGGCGCGAATGGTGTCGGTTAGGCTATCGACATCCTCGATGAGCCCATGGTGGTTTACGTGAGGAAATACAACACCCGCTAACTGGCTGCCAAGTTTTGCTGCGATTGCTTCTACAGCAGCGACCGCAGTCCTTCCAGAAGCTGGGTCTAGAGGAATCCAAATAACGTTGATCTTCGTATCTTGAATGAGCGTCTCGATGACCTCTCTGTCTCCTGGGTAAATGCCTTCTGATACGATAACCGTATCCGACTTCCTTATCATCCTGAGGGCGGCGCAAATCGCTTCGAAGATGGCGGTGGATCTTTCATAGAGAGACGAGTTAACTGCTTCGAAACCTGTAAGCTCGCTCATACAGCATTGGTATATCCAATGGGTTAGCAGGGTACCCTGGCTTCTTTCCGGTTGGTAGGGTGTATAGGAAGTGGTCAGGTTACGGATATTACACACATAAGGAACGATTTCCGGAACTTCGAACTGTGGAAGTCCGTCTCCTAGGAAGGAGGTGTGTAAATTATTCTCTTGAGACCAATTGAATAAGGTTTCTTGAAGCTCTTCGTAGCCTTGTGCGTCTGGAAGGTCGATTGGTTCTGCGAATTTGACTTCATCCGAGATGTGGCTGAACAGATCGTCTAGAGACTTAATTCCGATGGCTTGTAGCATAGCCTCGATATCTTCCTGCGAAGCTGAGATGTAGTATTCTTTGAGCTCTCTCGGAAGGACTATTGGATTATATGAAAGGGGAGGGCGGGATTCGGATGTCGATGCCATTGCCTGTTAGGGAAATAACCTTTAGTGAAAAAGCAAAAGAGAAATAGTCTTGTTTCAGCGCAGAGGTTGAAAATGTTTCTATAAAGTAATTCATCATGATTAAGAAAGACCGCGCGGCATTTATCGAAAAATATCTCAACGAAAAGTATCCAGAGACGCCCGTTCCGCTGGATCACCGAGATCCCTACACCTTGCTGGTAGCCGTTCTGCTTTCTGCTCAATGCACGGATATCCGGGTGAATCAAGTGACGCCAGCGCTGTTCGACCTCGCTGACAATCCCTTGGACATGTCCCGTAAGCGGATTGAAACGATTCAGAAAATCATCCGCCCTTGTGGGCTATCTCCGCAAAAGGCGAAGGCTATTTCTGGGCTTTCGAAAATACTGATTGAATCTTATGACGGGCAAGTGCCTGAGAGCTTTGAAGAGTTAGAGTCTTTGCCGGGAGTGGGTCACAAGACTGCATCTGTGGTAATGGCTCAGGCTTTTGGTGTTCCTGCTTTTCCCGTCGACACCCATATTCATAGGCTTGCTCAGCGCTGGAAACTGACATCAGGGAAGAGTGTGGTTCAGACCGAGCGAGATCTTAAAAAGCTATTTCCAAAAAGCTCCTGGAATCGATTGCACCTGCAAATTATCTTTTATGGGCGGGAGTATTGTTCTGCCAGGGGGTGCAATGGAACTCAATGTCCGTTGTGTATCGAGTTGTTTCCGAATCGAAGATCGCCGGTTGTTACGCTTAAACCGTGAGGCCGGGTTGCTTACCCTAACTACTTAGCTGTATCGCGTGGAATTGTTTCCCAGGGGGGCCGTGGCGTTTCGTTTTCCCACAAACCTCGTTTTTCTTGAACTGCTGCCGTGTTCAATTCCCGGTAGTAAGGGTTGTTGGGAGCGTCAGGCTCGTAGTACCAGGCTAACCCGGCTTTCATGAGCTCTTCGTTCAAGCTTACGTTCTCGCTGTTGTAAACCTCCCCGATGATATCTCCCGCTTCATTGCGCCGAAATTCGAGGACACGGACTGGATCTGTTCCGGCAACGCTTTTTGCTAGGGAGAGAGCATCGGCTCCACCAGGTTCAAGAGGACTGGGTGTATCCAAAGCATTGAG
>CALGUT010000023.1 GCA_937920335.1 uncultured Opitutales bacterium | reverse complement strand
GCCCGTCGAAGGTATCCACCATCCATCGAACCGTTGACGGGGGAGCACGTGGTGCGCGACTTATGATTTATCCTTCGCCCGGCTTGCACAAAAATTTAGAACCATAGTGATCTTTTCTACCTGGTCGTTGGTGAGGTACCTATTGGGAAAAGCGTTGGGTGCCTGGGTTAGCTGCTTGGGATTGATTACATGAACGGTGCCTTTGCCGACTCTATCGATATTCCAGCCGGGGTAGGTTACAATCGGATAGACGGGGATCGTTTCTTTAGCCTCATTTTCAATAAGTTTGCTGAGTGTTCCGGCATTTCGTTTCGCTTGTTCGAGTGTTTTAACATCAAAGGAATCGTCGGAAAACGTGAGCCTCTTCCCATCGTATCTGAGTTCATGACCCTTCGGGTCATCATTTCGTTTCCGCTTCGCTTTGGTTTCGATGATATACACACCGGTCGGACCTACGAGCACATGGTCGATATTGAAGCCTTTAAATACTACGTCATGGAAAACCCGATACCCTTTGGTGAGAAAATGTTCTAACTTCTGTGCTACATAGAGCTCGCCTTGGTAACCGAGCCGGTAATTGCGTAGCGTGATTAAGGTTTTCTGAGCGTGGCTTGCGAAGTATAGAGTTCCTGCTAACGAAGATGCGACTGTCATTGCATAAATCCACCAGTTCTCTTGTAGCTTATCTATTTGCAGGTAGTACGCCAAAGCGAACATGAGAGGACAAGCGACCATACCAGCGACATCCGCTGTGAGGTCTTCGTTAACTTCTTCGAGCTTCTCCAACAGGCTTTGTCCAGGGTGCCTAATAAGTTCATCCTCATCAAATGGGTTTCGTTTCTCCCGCTTGAGCTGTTTGAGATTTTTGATAACAAGATAGCTAACAAGAATAACGGGTAGGATAATTACTACAGACTGCAGGAAAACTTGAGAGAGGAGCATGTGGTTAATCAAAGGGATGCCGTGGTTTGTGACTCTCAAATTTTCCCAGTGAATTTGAATTTCACAAAAATTTGGCCCGAAAGCGGGATACGTGAGTGAACTACCAGTGTAATGAATTCCTCCGTTTCAGCTTCAGCGAGCGCTTAGGAGTTGCCGATGTCTTCTCTTCATGGCAACGCCAACACCCTGCTTCCGGAATCGTGGACCGCGATGGTGGAGGGGGTAGGCTATACAGTCGAGTCAAGCAGTGAAGACGAAAACCGACGCTCTGGTATCCTGAAACTGATGTCCGCATCGGAGGATGACATTTTTGTCCGCCTGGCATTCAGCCGCTCAGAATAAGTCAAAGCTCCTCGCTAAATATTTTTTCAGTGATCTTCCAGAACTTCCCCTGCTTGCGAGCGATCAAAAATGAAGGCATTCTGAGCTGTGATTGCATTTGTACGACTTCGCCGACCGACCTGATGTCGAGCTTCATTTCAGGTCTTTTCATGTGCGATCTCAAAAAATTGATATTAAACTTCTTAAGACTGGTTTGATTGTTGAGATAGTGAATCTCAGCGAGGTGGCGCGCATCATAATCGTAGTACTTTACCTGCAGGTAAGGGGTCCCATTTTTATCGAAGCGCTTCAGCATTTCGATCGAATCCGGCGTGAGTACATGGGCGTCTTTAGACAGCTTTGCTTGTTTGAGCTTTGTGTCAGGATCAATCAGGGTATTGCCACAGCTGCGACACTCGCGAGCAGTGATATCGTTTTGAGTCGCACACTGGTCGCAGACCTTAAATCGAAAACGAAAGCCGCAGGGCGTAAACTTGTAGGTATCTGGATTTTGATGACCGCCACGACACGTTCGGCCGAAGTGCTCGATTACATATCCATCATCGTCGACTATACCCCAGAAATCGTTCACAAAACCACATTCAGGGCAGGGCACCTGTACGGCTACCGATTCGGAAACGGTTTTCTTTTCGCCAATCTCTGGGGTGAAAATACTATGCCCCATCCCCGTGTAATCTAACACCAGACAATCCTTTTTATCGGTATCCAAACGCAAACCACGACCGATGATTTGCTGATACAAGCTAACCGATTCCGTTGGACGCAAAATCGCGATCACATCGACATGGGCCGCATCGAATCCGGTCGTCAGGACAGATACATTCACTAAATACTTAAATGCTCTCTTTTTAAAATCATCAATGATCTGATCGCGCTCGCTGGCCTCGGTCTCTCCCAGGACAATCCGTGCTTCGCCCTTGGGAAGATTCTCCATCACCTCTTGAGCATGCTTCACCGTGGAGCTGAAAATCATCACGCCCTGCCTCTGATAGCTATCGGTGATATCAATGATGTTTTTGATGATCAGAGGCGTCAGGCGTTTTTGCTTATGTAGCACTTCCTCAACTTGAGCGATGGTGTACGCCTTGCCCCCCTCAATTAACTCGGAGAAGTCATAAGACGTTACCGGAATATCTACCTTTACGGGAGGCGTAAGGTATTTGTTTCTGATCATATACTCGAGGGGCAGATCGTAGATACATTGCTTAAAGAAACGAAGCTCCTGAGTCTTCAGCTCCCCACGGATAGCGTAATTATAGATCCAGCCGAGTCCTAAGCGATAGGGGGTGGCGGTAAGGCCCAAAATGCAAATACGCTCATTGTTCAACTTCAGCCGTTTGATTACTTTAGCGTACTGACTGTCTGGCTCGAGGCCGACACGGTGACATTCATCGATCACGAGCAGTGTAAAATCACTAAAAAAGTCATCATTCGCATTCGCGACAGACTGGATGCTGCCAAATATAACCTTTCGCTGGCTATCCTTTTGATTCAAGCCCGCCGAATAGATGCCCGCCTGCAGGCCATAGCTTTCATATTTCTGGTGGTTTTGCTCTACCAGCTCT
>CALGUT010000022.1 GCA_937920335.1 uncultured Opitutales bacterium | reverse complement strand
AAAGACGTCACGATTCCCTGATCGTAAAGAATCTTTCCGTTGTAAGGGATCGCATCGATGACTTCAAATTTGTAGGCCCACCAGTCGGAAAAAGTGGAAGCCCCTGCATTAATTTCTGTCAGAGCGTCGGCTACTTTGTAGCCTTCCAAGATGTGTTGAAAGGTTCCTACTTCCAGATCCAGCTCCTTGGCTAGTCGGGCAAACATAAGGATCTCATCTTGCCGGTAGGAGTGAATATGTATGATGCGCTCACGGCGTAGAATCTCCAATGTGGCGTCCATACGTAGATCTTTTCGAGGGGGCGTAATTTGCTTCCCGGATCGGAAATCGTTCCAGGTGCGTTCGTAATCTTCGGCCGCCCGGAAGTTGCTAACGAAAAACTGTTCTACACCGAGACGACTATTGGGGTAACGGGTTGAGCTCGGATCCCGACTACGTTTAACGTTTTCGCCGAGGGCAAACTTCACACTGGGTTTAGCGGTCTTCAACTTGAGACCGTCTGCATCTTGTCCCCAGCGCATCTTGATCACCTGGCTCTGGCCACCCATGGGATTTGCTGATCCATGCAAAATGTTTGCCGCAGTGAGCCCGCCTGCAAGTTGTCGGAAAATATTTATATCGGCTGGGTTTAAAACATCTCCGACTCTGACTTCCACAGTGCTGGAGTGGCCATACTCGTTTAGACCACCCGTGCCACCCACATGGGAATGACAATCGATCAATCCAGGGGTGACGTGTTTTCCGTTTACGTTAATTACCTCCGTGTTACGAGGAGCCTTTAAGTTTTCTCCGATGGCCTTTATCTTGCCTTCTACGATCAGGAGATCTGTGGCTTTCAGGATTCCACGAGGACCACTTGTCCAGAGCGTAGCGTTCTGAATGAGTAGGGACTTGATCGCTGTCGTCTCCTTCACGCCATAAGCGCCGGCTGGGTAACGATCAAATACAAGATCGGGTACCTCTTCTGCGTTGTCTGGTTCTTCCTTCTTAGGAGAAACTCTTGTGTCTTCTGCTCGTTCGGCTGACCAGGTCAAGTGCTCACCTGAGGGTAGAGCTGCATTGCCTATTAGTTTATCCCCAAGGATACGTGCCTGAAGTCGCACGAGCGTATTCTTCTCTCCGTCATGGAGAGCCGATAAGGGTAGGGCGAATATGATCTCTTGATGGGATAGAGCTATCGGCGCGGTCGTATCACCGGTTTTTAGTGAGAGCTTATCATCAGAGCCGGTGACTTGCGCTTTATCGAATCCAAGGTTTTCCGACCAGGTAAACATCCAGGTCCCGTTGAGATCTATTTTTCTCGCAGGTTCTTTCTCTATACGATAACCCTGAATCCATACTTCGGATACACGGGCCTTTTCATTAGAGAAAAGGTTACCCGTGGCAATTGTAAGGTTGGCAATATTTCCTGGCCGTATGGTGCCGAGTTGATCTTCTGCAGCGTACAGCTTCGCGGGTACTGTGGTGATTGCCGCCAGCGCTGCTTTTTCTGAGAGCCCTCGCTTGACGGCCAGTCGCATCGACGTCCAATACTCATTTCCATTATTGGAGTTGAATTGACTGGTAAAGCAAAAGGATATCTCTGCCTTTTCAAGAAATGCCGCATTGGATGGGGCAAGCTCCCAGTGTTGTAATTGTACGAGTGATACGCCCAGAGACTTGTCTGGGTGTTCTACGAGAGGCGTTTTAGGGAATGCCAGAGGGATGATCATTGTTTTCCCAATCTCCTTGAGCGCATCGATCCGACGATATTCGTATCCGTTCCCCAGAATAGCATAATCTAAATCGAATTCTTTAGCGGTGCTCTCGATCTTTCGGTAGAAAACTTCGTTGTCTGCTGTGAACAGTGCCCATTGTTTCTGGGATATCAGATTCCTCAACGCGTCCAGTGCAGAATTCTCAGCGGGCTTTTCTGCTTTGTTTGGATTCTTTTGGTAAGCTTTCTGAGCGTCTTGGTACCATCTGGCATCGTAGAGTGTTTGGCGGATCAACGCGATACTCCCCATTAGCGATGTAGGGTAAATAAACGAATCATTAGGTCTTTCCGTTTGCGACTGGCCCCAAAGGTCGAAGGTGATATGTTGGGCAACTTGAGTCTTCATCGAAGCTTCTTTGACGGACTTTCCATGGGTGTGGGTTAGCAAGCCCTGTCCTCTGAAGACGCCTCGAGCTGGGTAGGTGGCGGTTACTGTAAACCCTTTATCGCTGAGGTTCTCGGCAGATTTCTTTTGAGGCTTAAAAACATCAAATGCATCTCGCTCGGGTGTTACAACCGGGTTCCAATTGGCAGCACCCTGTGTGCTCGGTGTCTGGGGCATCTTTTTCGGAGGACCTTCTGGTCCACCGATCGTTGATTGGAAAGTCCTGAGACCATCTGGCATCCCATATTGGGAGTAGGCATCGATAAAACCGGGATATACCGTCTTTCCTCGCAGGTCCCAGATTCGCGCATCTTCAGTG
>CALGUT010000021.1 GCA_937920335.1 uncultured Opitutales bacterium | reverse complement strand
CTGTTCATATTGAAACTGCCAACGAGGCGGCTGGGATGATGGCGGCCGGAAAAAGTGATCAAGCTGAGCACGACTATATTCTGTTTCGTTCCCTACCATCACCGGGTGGGTGTGGGATTATGGCTACATCCAATACGATGGCTTGCCTTGGCAGTATGTTGGGGATTTCTATTCTGGCGAGTGCTAGTACCCCTGCCATGGATACCGATCATCGAACGATATGTCCTGAGAAATTGTCCGAGTCCCGTGAAGCGGCTGACTGCTTGGTTAAAATGATGGCAGACGGTAGGACGGTGGGTGATGCTGTGGACGAGCGATCGTTCAAGAATGCTGCGGTTATGTTGCATGCGATTGGCGGTAGCACCAATGCTGTGATTCATTTGCCAGCGATCGCAGAGGGGTTTGGTATACCGTTTAGCCTTGAAGATATTCGTGCAACATCGGATACGCCGGTGCTTCTTAATCTCATGCCGGCTGGTAAGTATGTGATGGTGGATTTGTATGAAATGGCAGGCGGTTTCGCACCGCTAATTAGGTATATGACTGAGGTCGGTTTAATCGATTCTTCGGCCGGATCCATCTATGGGCAGTCGATGGATGAGCTCTTGGCGGATGTTCTATTGCCAGAGTTTAAAGATCCGGAAAACGAAGTGATTCGGTCTATAGAAACTCCTTTGAAGCCGAAGTCGTCTCTGTGTGTAGTTACCGGTGATAGGTCAACGGCTGAGAAATCTAGTATCGCGACATTGGGGAGTGTGTTTAAGCTGAATGCTAGGACGCGAAAGCTCGAAGGGCGAGCCCGAGTGTTTGATCACGAAGGAGAGGCTGTCGAAGCTGTATTGGAAAAACGTATAGTTCCTGGTGATATCATCGTTTTGCGTTACCAGGGTGTATCAGTTGGTTGCCCTGAGTTGCTTCGCTTAACTGCATCGTTATCCGGAATGGGAAGCGACTCATCTATCGCGGTGGTGACAGATGGACGCTTGTCTGGAGTCTCTCGTGGAACCTTGGTGGTTCACGTCGAACCCGAAGCTTGGCGGGGTGGTCCGATAGCTCTTATTGAAGAGGGAGATATTGTGAGTCTCGATGGTGACGAAGAAACGCTCTTCGTTCATGTGAGTCCTGAAGAGATGAAACAACGAACCGCTGCATGGATGCGTCCACAATTGGAACTTCCCAGAGGCCCCCTTCGTATTGCAGCCCAAATCGTTCAACCGCTTGCTAGTGGCGCAATTTGGTGGCCGATGGACAGTTAAAAAAGGGGGGGCTATACCTGATACTGTATACTTAAATTATACGAGGGAGGTATCAGGGTATTGAACTCCATTCTATTTCGGAGAAGTGATCCTGAAATCGAATACCTGGCTATCAGGGTAGCGATTTAAATCCATCACGCCGAATCCGGTTTCGACATCGCTGGACCGGGCCTTGGAATTAATTGAAAAATGAGGAGCTGTTGCCCAAAAGTATTTAAGTTTGTGGTTTTAATCTAATACTGCGGATGGGCGAAAGAGTTAGTCTTCCATTTGTATGGCTTCGTTAATACTTCACCTTGGCGTGTAGGGGTGCAAAAGAAGTTAAGGATCGGATTTTATGAGCCAAATAGTTTGTGGATTGGACCCCAACCGCGTCATCCGCTTTCTTCAGAGGTGTTTCGTGCTGGATAATGATCTTGATGTTCTGCACCGCGCAGATGATCCAGTTCTGGATGCGTTGTCTCCAGAGTCGACGATAACGGGATCGTTTAAAGTGGTGCCTGGTCGCTTGGCCGAATGAGCCTTCCACGCGCCATTTTCTTCGCCGGCGACTCAGGTAGGCTGCCGGAGTTTTGGACTGAATGACTCCTTGATCGATGAGTTCCTGGCAATCGTGGTGCAGCAGAGTTCTGCCATTAACCGCGGTGGTGCATTGTCCTCTTAACGGACATTGCATTCACTTTTGGCTGTGATTTCTTTGGCCACCTGGTGGCCCCGCTTATATTCCGAGGCGATTCTCTCTTCTTTGGTTCCGGGTAAAGAATCATAGATCCAGCGAGACTTTTTATAAGTCTTTCCTACTTTTTATCCAAGCCCCTCAAAAATGCGTCGATCACTGTATTTCAATACTAGCGAAAAGGACCAGCTAATGGTTAAAAGGAAGCAGAAGAGGTCAGAAGGGACAACATTGACCCTGTTTGATCTTCTAAGGCCTAAGAACAACTTTTTCTGTCTCTGGATCCCAGAGTTGATATTTAAACGTTCCCAACAGGTCCCCCAGGGTGACTCTCGTTACGTCTTTGAAGTGGTTTTCTAGCTCATGATGGCAAGCCGCTAATCTGTAGTTTGGAATGGCAATAGAAATATGATGCAAGTGGTGATAGGCGATATTTGCGGTAAACCAGTTTAAAATCTTCGGCAAAACTAAATAGCTGGTGCCCTCTAGTGCCGCCTTGTAATGGTTAACTCGGACGGTGTCGGTCGCGTAAGAATTTTCAAAATTGTGCTGAATCGTAAAAAGTAGGATCCCCATCGAACCATACAACGCGCAGGTCAAAACATAAAAAGCAAAGAATTCGAAGGTTCCAATCGCGTTGCACATCACAAACCAAATCGAAATCAATACTAAGTTATTGTAGGTCATGTGGAGATAGTCTTTTTTGCTTTTCCAGTACTTTGTTTCCCAGTTTTTAGTGATTGCTATCGTATGGGTCAGATCAAATTTAAATAGAGAGCGGATGATTTTTAGAAGCATGGTAAGATTTCCGGCCATCCAGTTAAATCGCGGGTTGATCAATACATAAAAGACTCCGGCAGGGAATAGGATAAAGGGTTGTCGAAATCGCCAGTAATTTCTTTTTCGTTTTTCAGACAGCTCAGCGTAGTCCCCAACTGTGATGATATCGAAGACACCGCCGTATTTTACCCAATCGCCGTTTGTGCTGTGATGGTAGGCATGATTTTTTGACCATACAAACTGAGGCAATCCCGTTATGACTCCGAGAAAAAATCCAACGATCCTATTGGCGCTTTTGGATTTAAATGCAGCTCCATGACCGCAGTCATGCATGAGCACGAAAAAACGCAAAACGAATAAACTCGTGACTACCGAAAAAGGGATAACCAGCCAAAACGAAATTTCTATCAACTGAGAATAGGCAAACCACAACAGAGCATAGGGAATGAAGGTGACAATCATTTGCATTGCCGCAATGCCGTTGGATTTCTTGGTGAAAGGCAGAATTTTATCGTGCCAAAATTGATGATCTAACATGTGTGAATTTTACTCCTGGTGTATTGATAGGAATTTGCTTTTGATGGGGTAGGGCCCGGAGTGAAGGCTGTGAGTATCGATAAGAAGATTTGATGATTGTTGGGTATTGGCAAATGACCTTCGCTATTGTGGGCTTATTAAGCGGTGGATTCAACTTTGAAGTGCAAGAGAGCGATGTAAAGGTGAGTTAGGTG
>CALGUT010000020.1 GCA_937920335.1 uncultured Opitutales bacterium | reverse complement strand
CTCATCAAGCCCCTTAACCGAGGAGAGCGATATGGTATATTCTTTGATGAACAGGCCATTTACCGTATCCGCAAAGCAGAAAACGTTCGCGTCTCCATGAGAGCAAACATCGCAGCTGCGGCCACCATCATTAAGCTATTAGACGAGGTGGAAACCTTAAAGACGGAGCTACGATTCAACAGAAAACTGTGACTTCTGCTTTCGCAGAACACATTTGTCGTTTACAAGTTCAGCTACCATCTCCTTCAAAAGAAGGGCTATGAAAATTTTAGTCACAGGTAGCTCCGGACATTTGGGAGAAGCGCTGGTAAGAACACTCAGTAAAACGAATCACAAAGTAGTCGGAACCGACATCAAGGAATCTCCTTTTACAAACCGAGTTGGCTCAATCGCGGACCGCAGTCATGTAGCCCAGTGCATGAAGAACGTAGACGCGGTCATTCACACAGCTACCCTTCACAAACCCCACGTCGCCACCCATAGCAAACAGGATTTCGTCGAAACCAATATCACAGGAACCCTACATTTACTGGAAGAAGCTCTCTCCAATAAAATAAAGTCATTCGTCTTTACCAGCACGACCAGCACATTTGGCAACGCGCTCATTCCAGCAGCGGGAGCCCCCGCAGCCTGGATCACCGAGGATGTCGTCCCGATTCCGAAAAACATCTATGGTGTCACCAAGATAGCCGCCGAGAATCTCTGCGAGTTATTCCATAGAAAACACGACCTGCCCTGCCTCATTCTAAGAACTTCACGCTTCTTTCCGGAAGAAGACGATAGCAAAGCCATGCGGGAGAATTACGAAGATCTCAACGCCAAGGTGAATGAATTCCTCTCTCGCCGGGTGGACGTGCAAGACGCCGTCGACGCCCACCTGCTCGCCATGGAGAAAGCACCTGAAATAGGGTTTGATCGGTATATCATCAGCGCAACAACGCCGTTCCAAAAAGAGGATCTGGCGGATCTAAGAAGAGACGCACCCTCCGTATTGAAAAAACGGATTCCTGAGTACGAACCTCTTTTCAAAAAACTTGGCTGGCACATGTTTCCCTTCCTCGACCGGGTCTACGTTAACGAAAAGGCCCGTCGCGAGCTCGGCTGGACTCCGAAGTACGACTTCAGAAAAATGCTCTCTCAACTCGAAACCAATGAACCACCCATGAGTCCCCTGACTCACCTCATCGGCAAGAAAGGCTATCATGACGCTGATTTTGAAGAAGGGCCTTTTCCGGTGGAAGATTAATTTTTCGGGAGCTTGGTTTAAAAAGGAAATAGCCAAGGAATAGCCACTGTAGCTACCATCCAGAGCAAAAGATTTAAAAGAAGCCCCACACGGGAAAAGTCGGTAAACTTGTAACCACCAGCCCCATAAATATACGTGTTTGTCTGGTAACCAATGGGTGTGGCAAAACACGCACTCGCGCCAAACATGACAGCAATAATGAGGGGTCTGGAATCAAGACCCATTTGGTCAGCCATCTGGATGACGAGGGGCGCCAGAAGCACTGCCGTCGCATTATTCGAAATTAACTCGGTGATTAGGACCGTTATCAGATAAACAATCGAAAGAATCACAATCGGACCAAAATCGCCCAACAGACCCAACACACCTTTGGCGATAAGCTCAGCCCCACCTGTTTTCTCAACTGCAAATCCGATAGCTAACATTCCAAAAATAAGGAAAAGTATTTTCCAGTCTACAGCGTCGTATGCACTTTCTGGAGACAAACAGCCACACAAGATCACCAACACAGCAGCCACCAGGGCCAACGTAGCAATAGGGAGCACTTTGAAGGCAGACAGCACCACAACTGCAAGGATCGCCACAATCGCAATAGGTGCTTTTGAACGCCAAAATGTCCGTTGCTTCTGCTCCGTTAAACTGACGAAATCCTTCTCTTCCCTTAACCGATTAATCCCATCCGCCGGGCCTTCCACTAACAGAGTATCACCAAAGGCCAGTTTCAGATTTTCAAAATGAGACTTCAAGTTTTCACCCTGACGATGCACGGCCAAAATGATGGCACCGTATTTCTGACGGAAGTTTATTTCCGCCAGAGACTTACCAACCATTAAAGAATGAGGGCCTATGACACCCTCCATGATCCGGGCTTTTTTTAGCTCAATCCCCACCAATCCATATTTCCCCTCTGGCAGACCGGGAAAAACTATGCCTTCTACCTCCTGAACACTTTGTACGCCAGTGGGTAGAACCTTGAGTAACAACTTATCACCAGACTCAAAATGTAATTCGTCGAGGGCATCCAAAACACGGGATCCAGCCCGACGGACCTCAATAATGCGTGCTTCTTTCATTTTGGCAAATGGCGTTTCCAATAGATTTTTACCAATCAATTCCGATTCGTGACTGATGGCCGCTTCCATCAAAAACTCACGAGTCTCGTTCACATCGAGGATCGACGAAAGCGTCTCCCGGCTTGGAAGCAAGCGACGACCGATCGTCAGGAGGTACAGGATACCAGCAATGGCATAGAGACCTCCTAGCTTCGTGAACTCGAACATCCCAAACGGTTGTAGGCCTGACTGACGAACGATACCATCAATTAGCAAGTTCGTTGAGGATCCAATCAAAGTACAGGTTCCACCCAACATACCAGCGAAAGAGAGAGGAATAAGTAAGCGCGAGGCTTTCAAACCTGTCGTTCTGGACAACCCGATTACGATGGGAAGAAAAACCACCACAACAGGCGTGTTATTGATGAATGCGGACAGGCCGGCAGCCATTACCATAAGGACAATCATCGCTCTGATTTCACTAGTGCCAGCCATTTTCAGGAAGATCTTGCCCATCTGGTCAATTACACCCGTCCTGACCAGCGCAGCGCTTAAAACAAACATAGCACCAATTGTGAGGGGAGCACTATTGCTAAACACCTGTAACATCTCCGAGGGGGAAAGAATTCCCGTGAGCACGACAACGACGAGCCCAGTCATAGCAATCACATCCGGAGACGCCCAATCACGTACAAACGCCACAAACACACCTACAATTACAAGTCCAACGACCATGAGATGCATGACCTCAATATTCACGATACATAAAGATACGCAAAACTAGCAGGAAGCCAAATCCAAGCGCCCAATACGCGAGCTACAAAAAATTGTGGTCACCTTTTCAAGTCTTACTAGAAACGAATCAATGCTCGCCAAGCTCTAGATCAAAAACGCAAAGAAAGATGCATGAGCGAGCGCCCACAAGAAGTTCATTAGAGCACCTCTACCCTTTTAGATATAGAGGGTTCATAGTCGTTTGACTACCTCTCCGACCGGCGCTAACAGATTACGAATAGAACTATAGAAATTTTAGTTCACTAAATCCATCTGAGACAGCGGACATTCCTCCGCTCACTTGATCTATGAAAGCAATCCTGGAGAAGCTTACCCATTTATTCGCGAAGGAAAATACCTCGGTTTCCGAC
>CALGUT010000019.1 GCA_937920335.1 uncultured Opitutales bacterium | reverse complement strand
GGACCTCATTGACGTGGGCCACATGAGAGATTCGCGGAACCTGTCCGGATGGGTGACGATCGCGAATCACACCTACGACCGATTGGATAAATCAGTGCAACGTGACTTCAAGAAGTTGGCTGAACTGTCCGAACGTGAGATGGACGCTTGGAAGAAAGCGATGTTCCTCGATCATGAAGGGGAGGGGCGTGATGAATTCTTCGAGTATATTTGGAATCGCTTGGGGGACGTATTGACCTCCTTGGATGTGGTGAAGGAACTGTTGGTAGAAAACATGAAACGCTTCGGAGCTGAAGGAGTGCGCTACCTGGAGATTCAAGCGCGTTATAAAGGCTGGTTGGATGCCGAAGGAAATGAGATCTCTCCAGGGGATTCTACAAAGATTTGGCTCGATCGTTTGGAACAAGACGATGCGAAGGAGACGGGAGTGTTGGTTCGTTTCCAGACTATTGTGCTACGATTCACCGAGACTGCGGAAGCGGATGTAGAGGAGTACTTTGAGTTTACATACAATCACCCTCAATTGTGGTTGGGTATCAATATGGCTGGTCGTGAGGATGACAACCGGGGCTACCCCAGTCGGTTCACAGCTGTGTATGACCGGATGTTGTCTAAGTTTCCTGGGGTCGGTATCTCCATCCATGCGGGCGAGGCTGAGAAAAAGGATACTCATATTTTTGATACGCTTCGCCTGGGAGCCACCCGAATCGGTCATGGTATTAATTTATACCGCGATGCTCCGACGATGCAGATGATGCGAGGATCGAACTACCTCGTGGAAATCAACCTGGTGAGTAATCACTTGCTCGGATACACGCCTGATGTCAGTAAGCACCCGTTCCCTATTTATATGAGGCAGGGGATACCCTGTTGTTTAAATACAGATGACCGGGGTATGTGGCACTCGAACATGACCGACGAGTACTTTGTTGCGGTTAAGAACTTCAATCTGAGTTGGAACGAACTCGTGACGCTTGGTGAGAATAGCTTAAAACACAGCTTTCTCGACGAAGCGACGAAAACGCAACTTTTACAGGACTACTTTTTGGATGTATTATCCTTCGAAAGACGTCTGAAAACCCAAAGCATTGGCACGATTACATCAAGGGCCGAGGCCGTTACGTATGAATATGGTAAAAACCATCTTCAACTAAATCTAAGTTAGTCATTATATGAATCGTTTTAGCGTATCCCCGCTTTCTACACTTACGCAGGCCCTTGCTGGCGTTGCCTCCGGAACCGTTGCCCCTGACCTTGTGGTAACCGGTTGTCGGATACTCTCCACCTACACAGAGCGAATGCTCAGTGATAAGGAGGTGTGGGTGTCCAATGGTCGTATCGCAGCGATAAAACCGGCGGGCACGTTTAAGGGGGATACGAAGATCTATGATGCCCAAGGAGGTATTGTTGCTCCAGGACTGGTAGATCCTCATATTCACATCGAAAGTAGCATGATGACCGCTTGTGCGTATGCTGAGGCAGCATTGCTCAATGGAACGACGACGATTTTCTGTGATAGCCATGAAATTGGGAACGTCTGTGACACGGCAGGTATCG
>CALGUT010000018.1 GCA_937920335.1 uncultured Opitutales bacterium | reverse complement strand
GGTTATAAACCTATCTCCATTACTTCACTTATCGGAGAAAAAGGAAAAGAGCAGAAGTCCATGGCTGACATTCCTGTTGAGAAGGTAGTCGACTACGCCGCAGAGGACGCTGACATCACCTTCCAACTCAAAGGTGCACTCGAACCCCTCCTGAAAGAAACTGAGCAAGAGAAAGTCTACTATGACGTCGAAGCCCCCCTGATATCGGTCCTAGCCAAAATGGAAGCCATCGGTGTTCGTATTGATCCCGATACTCTCATTGCATTTTCCGCCAAACTTGAGCGAGAGATCGCAGAACTTTCCGAAAAGATACGGGAGCTAGCCGGGACTGACTTCAATCTGAATTCTCCCAAACAACTCGGTCAGGTCTTGTTTGATATCCTGAAGCTCGACCCCAAAGCTAAAAAAACCAAGACAGGACAGTACGCCACTAACGAACAAGTGCTTACCCGCTTGGCTCCCCAACACGAGATCGTTCAATGCATCCTCGACCACCGTGGAGCATCCAAACTCAAAAACACTTACGTCGACACCCTACCCGGCTTTATTTCAGCGGAGACCGGAAGGATTCATACAAGCTATAACCAGACCGTTACCGCCACAGGCAGGCTTAATTCCTCGAATCCGAATCTCCAAAATATTCCCATTCGAACAGATCGTGGCCGGGAGATCCGCAAAGCTTTTATTCCTGAAAGCGAAGCCTTCACATTACTCGCCGCCGACTACTCACAAATCGAACTCCGAATCTGCGCCGCTTTAAGTAAAGAAGAGGCGATGATGGAAGCCTTCATACAAGAACAGGACATTCACTCAGCCACCGCCGGCCGCATTTTTGGCACGGAACTCGCAGATGTTACAGCCGACATGCGAAGAACAGCCAAGATGGTCAACTTCGGGATCATATATGGCATCAGCGCCCATGGGTTGGGCCAAAGGCTCGGAATTGGGCGTGCCGAGTCTGCCGCGATCATCGATGAATACTTTAAGCAGTATCCAAAAATCAAGGACCTGATGGAGTCTACCATCGTTGGAGCTCGAGAGAATGGTTACGTGGAAACACTGCTAGGCAGAAGGCGCCCGCTCCGTGACATCAATTCCGCCAACGGAACTGTCCGCGCTGGCGCCGAAAGAGTTGCCATTAATACTCCGATTCAAGGGACTGCTGCTGACATGATCAAAATTGCTATGCGCAAAGTGCAGGACCTACTGGAAACCGAACAAACGAAATCTCGTATGTTACTGCAAATCCACGATGAACTGGTCTTTGACCTTCATCTGGACGAAAAAGATTCGCTCCCGCAGAAGATCGCGGAATGCATGCAAGATGCACTGCCCCTCACAGTTCCGATAGTCGTGGATCTGGGAACTGGAGCAAACTGGTTAGAGGCTCACTAACCGAGAAAACTGACCAATATAACCGCACGGACAGTCCACAAAATTGTCCGTACCCAATTTACCGCTACGAGTGAACGAATCAGGCTTGAATCGAATTTATTCAGCATTGCCTTATGCAACGGCATAAACTTTAAAAAAGTCACACCCCAGATTACAAGTAGTAGCAGCAGATTCAGCCATAAGATTCTGCTAAAAAGCATCATCCAAGTACTACTTAACAAGAATATCCCGGTTCCCAACTCAAGGAACATGACTGGCATCACAACATACCCGGTTCGCCGCTGATGAAACTCAGCTGCCTCCCGAGCTGAATCCTCCGCAGTGAACCTCAAATAAGGGTAGTGAACCAACTGAACATACCAAATAACCCCAGTCATAAAGAGGGTTGTAAACAAATGAATCTGGATTGCTAAATACTGGGCTTCAGGACCAAACATAAGCCGCCCATTGTCACGCCCGAAAACAGCGGGTCAACGTAATCGTTAGACCAAAACGCCTTCTTCTGCCTGGATCGACCACAGGTAATATTTACCGTAAGTCTTTACCTCAACAGCTGTCTCACGTTTCTCGATGGAAGGATCCAGGTTCGGAACCGCCTGATCTACAAATACTTTGCCTCCTGGACAGACACCACAGAGTCGGGTAGCGACGTTTATCGGACGCCCAATGTAATCACCATCAAAAGGTAGTTTACTTCCCAATCCAATCGATATTCCTACACCCAGGGAATCTGGAGTTCCTTCCGTAAAGTGAGGACTCTTACGAAGTTTCTGATATTGACTATTCAGCTGTAAACAGCCTTCCACAGCTGCGTCCACAGCGTATTGCCGGTCTTCGAAAGTCGTCTGCCAAACAGCCAGTACCCCATCCCCCATAAACTTGATCATTTCAGGGGAATATTTTGCGAAACTGCGTTGTATGATCTGGTAGAACGCACCCATCACTCCACACAAGTAAGGTGATTCGATATTTGGTCGCTCTGAGAAATGAGAAAAGCCGCGTATATCAACGACAGCAGCAAGGATCTCACAAGGATCACCAAACTTTACATTTGGCTCAGTTTCACGGAGATCTTCATAATGTTCGAAGAGCATGCTCTCAAACTTGAACACGGAAAGCTTAGAACTGGCTGAACTAATAAGCGTTAGTCCAGGCTTATACTGAATCTTTTCCCGACTAACGTAGGTTAGCTCAGCAGACGGCATGTCCTGACTTCCCAACTCCGGAGTCAAACGTACACGAATACTATCAATTGTTTCACCGCAACGAGCTATTTTCTGGAGTATCAAAGATACATCTACCTCGTCTGTCACAATGGGGCCACTCAACGTTTCGACAGTGTA
>CALGUT010000017.1 GCA_937920335.1 uncultured Opitutales bacterium | reverse complement strand
AACAAAACCGACGAGGGTTCCTTTGATTTTATCAGAGACCCACAGCCCGAGGCTGCTTTTGTTGAAACCATATTTTTCCTCCAATTTAAACGTGCTATACCAATCAAAAGGAAGCTCCGGGATGCTAAGTACCAGCGTCACAACAACCAGAAATCCAGCTTGGGCCCATAGTGAAGTTCCCCAGAAAGCTTCGAGAGCAGTCCAGAGCCAGGGCAGGAAGCCAACGAGAATGACAATCGCCAATACAATACTCCCGTAAATCGTGGTAATCATACTGAATCGGGTCTTCTCCAGTGAGTAAGCCACGCTCTTCGCGTAGGTTTCCTCATCCATCACTCCAGCGTAGGATTCAGGGATTTTATCCTGATTCGCCCGGATATTGCGGGCATTGAGCAAGTCTAGAACAAGAGACTTAACGGTATTGAGTATCAGGAGAATAAGAAACGTTGTAAGAAGCCAGTGCATGGATAATAAAATCAGTTTTTTAGGTGACCATACAGGTCAGCGCAAGGTTTCAAATAGGCTGAAAAGAATTGAAGGATAGCATTGAAAAGGAAACAGGAACTCTCACAGTGGATTCAGTGAGTAAAACTAAAAAAGATCTGACATTCGAGGAAGCATTGAAGAACCTTGAAGCGATTATCGAAGAATTGGAAACCGGAGACGTGCCGCTGGCCGACCTCGTTGACCAATACGAAAAAGGAACCGCTCTACTAAAAACCTGCAACGAACGCTTGGACGAAGCGGAATTGAAGATCGAAAAACTGAGGGAAAAATCCGAACAACCTGTATTCGAAAACTTTGATCCGGATGACTAATCCGCCTATCTAACATCTCCCACCTCAGATTACATTTCCCAACGAATGTCTAACGCCGAAGCTCATCCTATACTACCTACCATACAAGGTCCCGCCGATGTCAAAGCATTGACCACGGCCCAACTCGACCTACTGGCTCAGGAAATACGCGAGCAAATCATTGAGGTAACCGCGAAAAATGGTGGGCACATCGGACCCAATCTCGGAGTAGTAGAACTGACAATCATGTTACACCGGGTATTTAACAGTCCGACTGACCCATTTGTATTCGACGTCGCTCACCAAGGCTACGTTCACAAGCTCCTTACCGGACGCCAAGGGGAAGCGTTTGGCAAACTACGGCAGACCGATGGCCTTAGCGGGTTTCTCAATCGAGCCGAAAGTGAATACGATAGTTTTGGAGCTGGCCATGCTGGCACCGCTCTCTCTGCCGCACTCGGTATGGCCGCAGCCAGAGATCTAAACGGAGGAAATGAAAACGTGGTAGCTCTGATCGGTGATGCAACCCTCACCTGCGGAATCGCACTGGAGGCGCTCAACAACATCGTTCAATCGACCAAAAAAATGGTTGTGGTTCTGAATGACAACGAATGGTCGATCGCCAAGAATGTGGGAGCCATTTCCAAATATCTGGGTGAGCTCATCACCAACCCGACCTACAACCGACTTCACCACGACCTTGAAGGTTTCCTGAAAAAGATGCCCGGTGGGGACTCGATTATCCAACTCGGTGGTAAGATGAAGAAGGAGGCCAAAGACTTCTTCGTTCCCTCGTCTTTATTTGAGAAACTCGGCCTTCGCTATCTGGGGCCCATCGACGGTCATGATTTTGAGTTACTGGAAAAATACCTGAAGTTCGCCAAAGACTCTCCAGAGTCCGTTATTTTGCACGTAATTACGCAAAAGGGTCGCGGCTACGAAGTCGCCATCCAGCAACCGGAGCGATTCCACGGAGCCAGTCCTTTCGACCCCGACACCGGAAAGGCTCTTCCATCCAAGCCGAACACTCCACCTAACTACCAAAACGTATTTGGTGAGCATCTCTCAAAGCTGGCCAAGAAAGATAGAGACATTATCGGCATTACCGCAGCTATGCCCTCCGGAACGGGTCTCAATATTTTCCAAAAAGAGGTCCCCGAGCAATTTTATGATGTGGGTATCGCGGAAGAACACGCCGTGCTCTTCGCAGCTGGGTTGGCTACACAAGGCAAGAAGCCCGTCGTCGCGATTTACTCAACCTTCCTGCAACGAGCATACGACCAAATCATCCATGACGTGTGCCTACAGAAGCTACCCGTTGTATTTTGCATGGACCGAGCCGGCCTCTCGCCGAACGACGGACCGACTCACCACGGCCTCTTCGACCTCTCTTACCTGCACTGTGTACCTGAAGCAATTGTGATGCAGCCGAAAGACGAAGATGAACAGGTAGATATGCTTTACTCTGCTATTGAATATCAGCACCCGGCATTTATTCGCTGGCCTCGAGGCGCTGCAGTCGGAACTCCAATCAAGCCGGAACCCGCACTCATCGAAATCGGTAAAGCAGAAGTCATAACAGAAGGTGTAGACATACAACTTTGGGCTCTCGGCCCGTGGGTTGAGGATTGCAAGCGACTGGCACCCATCATCGCAAAGAAATATGGACTTACCGTCGGTATCGTAAACGCACGTTTTTCGAAACCTCTGGACCAAGGTTTACTCAGTAAACAATCTGAAGGAGCGCGATTAATCATCACATTCGAAGACAACGTCATCCAAGGTGGATTTGGCAGCTCTGTGCTCGAGACCGTGAATGAATTAGACCTGAACACTAGCGTCCTGCGAGTCGGATGGCCCGACAACTTTGTCGAACACGGTTCTTCTGTTGGTCAGCTCCGGCTGGAAAATGGACTCGACGACGCAGCGATTCTGGCCCGCATTGATACTCGTGTCAGCCGTAAATTCGCCATCTTAAGTGAAAGTCACGTCCGTTCAGACATAACCTGAATTTTGATTTACGTTAAAACGACCGATTCGTTTGTAAATTAAACGAAGCTTAATAAAACTGTATCTGAAACTTTGATTTAGTTCGTTTCCGTAAGGCAAACATCAACGGTCAAAGATGTTAAGAACCATACTAGAAACCTTAGGAAAAACCCGTAAATGAGTTTATTCTCTACCCGTCTGCGCATCATTCTCGAAAAGAATGGAATTAATCAGGTTGAGTTGGCTAAGCGCACCAATTTAACGCCTTCACAAGTTCACAACTATTTACATCAGAACTTTCGAGCTATTACCAAGGAGCACCTCGCTTCTATCATAGTCGAATGTTCAGAAGATGTCGGTGAACGAGCGGAACTGGCCAAATGTTATTTGCTCGATGTCATTCCAGACTCCGTAAGAGACTACCTGGAAATCACTCCTTTGGAAAAACCTAATGAAACGGACGAGTCATTTTTCGAAGTGGAACGTCTTCCCTCGGCATTCAAACAGGAATTCGAGAAATTGTACAAAATGTGCGCCGAATCTGCAGAGGCTCGAGATTTCACCAAGGACTTTACTTCCAGCCTGGCTGTGATTCTCAACAAACCACAGTATTTGCCCAACCGAAAAGTAAAGGGGTAAACCCCAGCGACAGTTTAAAACAGGGCGGTCCGATGGATCGCCTTTTTTGTGAGATCACAAAACGAGGAGTCTGATTAGCGAAGGGTTGCCTTTTACAGACCATTGTTTTTCTTCCTAACGCTTTGATATCTGAAAACGAAATGACCAATACCGCTCACAAGCCAGATCCTGAAAGCGTAAAGCGTTACCTGCTATCTCTGCAGGACCGTATTTGCGAAGCCATGGAAAAAGAGGATCCGAAGCTTAGCTTACGGGAAGATTCCTGGAAGCGAACGGAAGGCGGAGGAGGACGAAGCCGAGTATTGACTGGAGCGATCATTGAAAAAGGTGGCGTCAATTTCTCAGATGTATGGGGTAATAAACTACCTCCCTCTGCAACGGCAAATCGACCGGAGCTAATCGGCTGCGAATACCGCGCCATGGGCGTCAGCCTGGTCATACACCCCCTCAATCCGTTTATCCCAACGACACACGCCAATGTGCGCTTCTTTTTCGCAGAAAAAGAGGGCGCCGAGCCCATTTGGTGGTTTGGAGGAGGATTTGACCTAACTCCCTATTATGGATTTGAGGAGGATGGGACCCACTGGCATCAAACCGCCAAGAAGGCCTGCGACCCGTTTGGTCCCGATAGGTATGCTGCCTATAAACAATGGTGTGATGACTACTTCGTGCTATCCCACAGAAACGAACAACGGGGCATCGGCGGACTCTTTTTCGATGATCTCAGCGAAGAAAATTTTGACTATAGTTTTCGGCTAATGAAAAGCGTCGGGGACCACTTTTTACCCGCCTACCTCCCAATCGTTCAACGGCGAAAACAGGAGCTCTGGACAGACGAACAACGAGAATTCCAACTTTACCGACGCGGGAGATATGTTGAGTTCAACCTGCTATGGGACCGGGGAACCAAGTTTGGGATTCAGACCGGAGGCCGGACCGAGTCCATTTTAATGTCTCTTCCTCCACTCGCTCGCTGGGAGTACGATTGGAAACCCACGATAGGAACCCGAGAAGAAGAACTGTATACCAAATACCTCCAACCCAGGGATTGGTTAGGCGTTTCAAAAAGTGAATAATCCTATTTGGTATTTTAGACCCTGATAAATAGAGACCTTGTTCCGCGACACACCCATAATGAATTACAGAGAAAGATTTCTAGCTGCAGCCAACTGCCAACCGGTCGATCGAACGCCCGTCTGGCTAATGAGGCAAGCCGGTCGTTCACTCCCCGAATATCGAGCCCTGAAGGAACGTTACTCCTTTCTGGAGTTGGCACAAACTCCAGAGCTTGCATTTGAAGTGACTATGCAGCCCATCCGTCGATTCGATTACGATGCAGCTATTCTCTTTAGCGACATCCTCGTTATCCCTGAGGCCATGGGCCAGCCCTACTCTTTCCGCGAGAAAGGCGGCATACAGATGGAATACGCTGTTAGCTCCCGGTCTGACATTGAAAGACTAACCGTTGACTCTGTTACCGAGCGTCTCGACTACGTTCGCGCCGCACTGGAACTACTAAAAGCCGAACTGGCAGATGAACGGGCACTCCTGGGATTTGCAGGATCCCCGTGGACATTGGCCACCTACATGGTAGAAGGCGGCTCATCCAAAGACTATACACTGGTTCTCGATTTGTACCAGAACAATCGCGACGACTTCGAAGAGCTCATGTCCAAGATCACGGAAGCCCTCATCATCTATTACAAGATGCAGATTCGTGCCGGTGTTGATGCGGTTCAAATCTTCGATTCCTGGGGAGGTATTCTAAAAGGAACCGACTACATGGAAGGGTCTCTCAAATGGATGAAACAGATTATCGATGCCATCCGCGAAGAAGTACCCGTAATACTATTCGCAAAAGGGTGCGCCGATCACATGAAAGACCTGTGCGAAACGGGAGCCCAGATCATTGGCTTGGATTGGACTGTAGATATAGGCGAAGCAGCGAAAACGTTACCCTCTAATATCGCTATCCAGGGAAATCTCGACCCGATGGTTTTAAACACGAATCCAAACCGAACACGCATAGAGACCCAAAAGATACTCGACGCCATGAAGGATCGTCAGGGACATATCTTTAACCTTGGTCATGGGATCGACAAGGATGCAAAACTCGAGAACGTGCAGGCCCTACTCGATACGATTAGAACCTGAATTGGGATTCGAAACCAACGAAACTCACTCAGGAGCGGCATTTACGACGACTGAGCTGATTGTTCCGTTAAATGGAATCAAGTCACTCTCGACAGCAAGATTTTCAACACTGCTGGTAAGAGCAATCGCCTGGCCTGAGAATTGAGGATCGGTGTAAATGAATACCTCAGCACCACCTTCGATTCTGATAGAAGCGATACCATCGTTCCAGTTTCCGGAAAGCCCCTTGTTTATTTGGGACAGATCCACTTCCGAGTAACCCGGCGTCAGGACGATCTGGTTACCGCGAAATCCCGGTTGGTCAAATAAGTGCACTCTCGATGATACTATCCTTTGGCTTGTAGCTGAAGGAAGCGGAGTAGGCAATGGTGCTGACGCGCGCACCGATTCAGGAGTGTCATAAATAACGGCAGGCTCCGGCGCGTACAACTCATCACCTGACGCAGTCGGTTCACCATAGATAGCAAACTCATTTCCGCGGACCGGAGAATAATTATGTTCATCGACGATACCTGGAATCACCTCAATCGAAGATATACGATCGTTGAATTCCCGAAGTTCACTGATTCGACTAAAATCGATTATGTCACCATGTATGTATATCCGTGCTCCCTGATACCCAGCGTCAACGTGAAGCACAACCGTAAGTCGTCCATAGACCTTGATAGAAGATATTTGATCATTGAAGGATTCACCGTAATCGAGGCGGATGTCACTTAAGTTAAAGACACTTTCACCAGAGTACACCTCGAGAGATTCCCCGCGAAAACTACCGTGTTCATAGAACACTGCGTAACCGATCGCATCTTCTCGTCGCTCAGAGCTCAGTACTCGGCTTCCGCCTGTAATGGCTGCAGCTCCAAGGATTATACTCGTGTGAATTGATGGAGACGAATAGCGACTGGAATAACGATTGTGATAAAAACTGTTATAGCGACTAGAACCATACCGGCGATACGGACTATTATATCGATTATGATTGGAGTATCGATAGTCTTTATCCCGATCATGGCTATCGTGCCGTGCGTCATCTCTGCCGCGCCCATCGTTGTCACGGTCATGTCCAGAATATGAGCCCCGATTTGAAGAATCCTTATTAGAGCTTCCACCGCGGTTATGACTTCCATAAGCGCTACCACCATTACTCTCGCTACCAGAACCTCTTTGATCACGACTACCTCTATCGACTGTCGGTGGGCTACTTCCACGGTTACTTTGATTCCTATCCAACGACCCACTTGAGCTCCCACTACGATTTACGGTCGGAACCGTTCCCCTGTAATGACTGGTACCCCGATTCCCTGTGTAAGTGGTA
>CALGUT010000016.1 GCA_937920335.1 uncultured Opitutales bacterium | reverse complement strand
CAGATGCGAGCTTTTCGATGACGGGTCCTAGCATGCGGCAAGGGCCGCACCAAGGTGCCCAAAAGTCGACTACCACAGGAACCTCGTGGCTGCGTGCAATTACATTGGTTTCAAAATTAGTTACTTCGTATGACATGATATATATTTGGTTTTACACAGTTAGTCACAGCAACGCAGTATTCCTTTCATAGCCGGATATGACTCAGGAATTACTAGGTGACCACGTAGCAAAACTTAAGAACTGTAAACGGTGCCCGAACATGCATAAGCCAGCGGTCGTTGGGGAAGTCGCGTTCAGTAAAGTGCTTTTAATTGGACAAGCTCCGGGCGTGAAGGAACCGGTTCTTCAGCGACCATTTGCGTGGACCGCTGGAAAAACGCTCTTTCGTTGGTTTCAGGAAGGTATAGGTATCAACGAAACTGATTTTCGTCGTTTGGTCTATATAGCCGCAGTTTGCCGATGCTACCCGGGGAAAAACCCAAAGGGTGGTGATCGGGTTCCTGACTCAATTGAAATCGAAAATTGTGCAGGATGGTTGAAGGATGAGGTTCGCTTATTGAACCCTGAATTAGTGATTCCGGTTGGAAAACTGGCGATTCAGCAGTGCATCACCTTTGGGAAGTTGACAGAGGTTATAGGTGAGCGCTTTCGCGTCGAAATGTTTGGTGTATCCTTCGATATGATACCGTTGCCACACCCGTCGGGGGCATCGACCTGGCACCGAATGGAACCCGGGAAAACGCTTACTCAAAACGCCTTAAAACAGATAAAGGGTCACGCTGCTTTCAGGGCTATCTTGAAGCGCGCAAAAGATTAGATTCGGTAAGTCCTATTCGGACATGGCTTCAAGGATGCCTGATGTTCTTTGAATCTGATTCGCGATTGCAGATTCCAGGTGGTCGAGACTACTCCATACCTCAACTGATTTTCGGCTTCTGGATATAGCAGTGTAGATTAACTCTCGTGTGAGCAGTGGCGAGTCGCCGGGAGGGATTACAAAGAGCACGTGATTGTATTCAGATCCTTGAGACTTATGAACCGTAATTGCGTAGGCTGTTTCGAACTTTGGTAATGAGGGGATCAGGTAACGCGTTGGTTCTGCGTCAGTATCGTTTTCGAAAAACGCGAAGAGCTCATTAGAGGATGGGTCGGGTCTGAAGATGACTCCGATATCACCGTTGAAAAGACCTTGGCTGTAGCTGTTCTCGACGATCATTATTGGCAACCCCGAATAGTAGGGTTCTCGGGGGTTGATGGAGTGCTGTTGCCTAACGTTGGATTCTATAGTTCGATTCAAGCCCTCCACGCCGTAGGCTCCTTTTCGGAGAGGTGTTAATAGGCAAATCTCTGCCAACTGATTCAGCGCGTAGGCTGGTGTCGGCGCGTTGGAGAGTAATTCGATGTGATTGATTAGTTCGTTCTTGAGGCGCTTTTTAAGTGAAGACGGGGCGGGGAGGACGTCTAGTTGTAGCGTGCCGTCTCCGTTAGTAATACACTCGATTGCTTCGAGTGATTTGCCTTCCTTAATGTATTCACAGGTTTTGAATAGAGAACTGGAATTTCCGAATCGGTAGTTCTTTGTGAGTTCAATAACCTTAGTATCGAGTTGTTGGTTCCGAGCTTTTGCTTCGATCAAGTCGCCAAATATCGACCCAGCCTCTACGCTTGCCAGTTGGTTTCTGTCTCCCAGAAGAATGAGTTTTGTGGAAGGTTTGAGAGCTTCTATGAGTTTGGTGAAAAGAAGCAGGTCAAGCATCGAAGCTTCATCAATAATTACAATATCGAGATCGAGCGGAGTATCTCGGTTGTGAATGAACTTCGATGAATGGCGTTGATATCCAAGTAACCGATGCAAGGTTACAGCTTCGATTTTAATCGTTTGTTTTTCTTCGTCAGAAAAAGGCAGTTGGTCGATTCCGGAGTGGATTGAATCTTGGATTCTTTGGGCGGCTTTTCCTGTAGGTGCTGCGAGTCCGATCTTCAAGGTCTCGTTAGCCGATTGGGTCAATAGGAATGCCAGTATGTATAATACTGTAGTGGTTTTCCCAGTGCCAGGTCCGCCAGAAATCAATGTCAGTGAAGAATCGTATGCGCGTTGAATAGCAAGTTGTTGTTCCTCGCCAAGGTTTGGGGATGATTGAAGGAAAGTATTTAGATGGTCACTCGAGGAGGAGTTATTCGATGTGTTGATTCGGTTTTTAAGTAATCGAATCAGGCGCCGTTCGTAATGCCAATAACGATGGAGGTATAGTTTATTTTCCTGAGTCAGGATCAAGGGGGCATCTTGCTTATCTATTGATCCGACAAAAGGGTTTTTTGTTAAGGATTGTACGGCCCTTGATTTGAAATCCTCATCTATATAATCTGCTAAATCGTATGTCTGTAACGAATTCAGGTCGAGGCAGACATGCCCTTGTCTGAGTGCATAGCTTGTGAGAGCGGCTGCTAATCCCAATAGCTCGGGGTCGGCGTTTGAGCGCTCCATAAAGAAATGCCCGAGTGCTCGGTCGAGGGGGTTTAAAAGCGGTATTTCTTCAAGGCTTAACATGGATTAGGAGTTTTGAAACATCTGGTCGATTTCTTGTATTGAATCAAGAGGAGGACGATCGAAGAAGATACCATTGTGAGGATGATCTTTGTGAAGTCCGCGGACGAATAAATAGTAGACTCCGCCAAACTGAGTTTCGTAGTCAAATCCCGGGTTTCTGAATTTCAGGTATCGTAAGGTTGCCACGGTGTATAGGTAATACTGGAGGAAATAGGCGTGATCGGCCATGGATTGTTTCATGGCGTCCTGATTGTAGTCTTCAATGCGATTGCCCAACCAGTTGGATTTCCAGTCCAAAATGTAAATGCGGCCTTCCCATTCGAACGTGAGATCGATGAATCCACGTAGAAATCCGTTTAGTCGGTGTTCTTGCCAGCTTTGTAAATTCGGCAGAGCGGATTTGAAGTGTGAATCGGCGATTTTCTGAAAAACGCTGAGGAGGGAACGTGTTGATGTGTTTCGTGTGGGGAAATGGAATTCTGCTTCTTTGAGGCACAGATCATTAGTTAGCTTACTTAACTTCAAAGAAGGCGATTTTGACAGTGGGCAATCAAGCATTTGAATCAGGTGCTCTTGGAGCAGTGGAATCCAGTGATCCTCGATCATGGACGATTTTCCTAGTTGTTGCGTTTGGTCTGAGACAGAAGATGGTTTGCTTAAGTCCGATTTTTCTAGAATATCGTGTATCAGGTTACCTGCGACAGCTCCCTTGGGGAATGTGAAAATAGACTTCTCGGCATGCTCTTCTGGAATTGCGACGGTGAGTTCCTCGTCTTCAACTAGTGAATCGTTGATAGCCTCCTTGAAGCCTGAGGCCAATGACGAGAAACTGGAAATAGAAAAACCTCGTTCCGGCGTACGGGTTATCGAGCGGGCGTTCAGAGATCCGATGTTTTGAAACCGTTGGTAAGGTTGGTGGCTTCTTTCTGCTAATCGATCAGTGTTTAAGAATTCGATTGTTTTATGGTTCTCGCTCTTAAGAAGCTCCAGAGCTATATTGGGAGAGATCGGCTTTGTTGATCCAGATGTTCCAAAGAGATAGCCAATAGATGACTGCTCCTGATCTTTGTAGTCTCCCCAGAATAGATAGCAGGCTTGCTGGGCTCTCGTGAGGGCAACGTATAGCAAGCGGCAAGAGTCTGATAGCGATTCCTTGCGATACTGTGCCATGTCTTCTTCGGAAGGCACTGGGCGTCTATCGAAGACTAGTTGATCATCAGCTTTGGATTGGTGGTAAATCCATTCTGTCTCGTAACGGGGGACACTGGATCCCCATGCAAAAGGGACGAACACGATAGGGTATTGTAAGCCCTTACTCTTATGAATCGTTACGATTTGGATCGCTTGGTCATCGCATTCAAGTCGAGTCACAAAATCATCTCTTTCGCGGTCCGGTTTTTCGATAGACCTTTGCACCCACTGAACAAGAGCGATCGGGGAAAGCCGCTTTTCTGATTCAGTCTGACTAAGTAATTCAACCAGGTGCAGTAAATTGGTGGTGCTACGTTCACCTCCATGAGTACTAAGGAGTAATGGTTTGATTTCGCTCCAGCGAATCCACTCGTCGAGACAAACCGCAATGCCATCGGATAACCATAGTTCGTGCAGTTGCTGAAACTTGTCTTGAATCTCCATCCATCCATTCGGGGACGTATTCCGATTGTAGATCTCTTCAGCTGTCCATCCGAACCAGTTCGATGCGTAGAGGCTTCGAATCCAATCAAGTCGATAGGGTTCTTGAATCGCATTTAATAAGAGCATCAGTTCCGTGACCTCCTCGGATTCGAAGACTGTCTGATCAGAAAAGATAACGGAGGGTAGGTTATGTTCCGTCAGGTTCGCTTTAACTGATTGGGCTTCTCGGTTGGATCTCGTCAGGATCGCGATGTCGGCTGGTTGAACCGGCTTTCCGTCTAGCAGATTGTCTCCATCTAGAAGGATGAGTATCTCCTGTGCCAAGGCAGCCTGGATCGCCACTCTTGCGGTGGATGTAGGAATTGGCTTCGAATCTTGTGATCCCTGAAAGCAAATCCTTAGTGGATTACGGGGGGGCGATTCGTTGGAGGTTAGGGTAGGATTTTTTAAGGCCGCATTCGATGGAAGAAATGGAATTTGATGGTAGATAAAAGGATTTGAGTTCCTTGAAAACAATGCGTTTACGCCTTTGACCAACGCCGAGGACGAACGCCAGTTGGTTGAGAGTGTATACGTTTGGCTGGCAAGATCCCGAGCGTGAAGGTAACTAAATAGGTCGGCTCCTCGGAATTTATAGATAGCTTGCTTGGGGTCGCCGATAAAGAAGAGCGAATGCTCAGGGGTGATAAAGAGACGACGAAAGAGCTCGGTTTGTTGGGAATCT
>CALGUT010000015.1 GCA_937920335.1 uncultured Opitutales bacterium | reverse complement strand
GTATTTGGCAGGGGTTGAAAACTTGGTAAATAGTTCCTGTATGCGGTCCTCGGTAATGAGAGTGTCCATCATCGTTTGTTTCAGGAAACTGGCATTATCCGGTTCGTCACTCGCTTCAACCATATGATCAAGCAACCCGTAATCAGGGCGCCTGACTTTGCCTGGGCGATTGTTAATACTAAATAGGTTATGAGGTGTTTCACCCTGAACGGAGAGCGGCAGCTCATTGCCGAAGGTAATTGCCTCTGGGTCCCCCAGTGACGGTGCACCGCTGCAGTTGTTGTCGAGGTAACGACCGAGCCAGCCTGAATCGCCAAATTCATCCGCATTCGAAGCTGCTTCCCAGATCTCGGTTGAGCGGAAGTGACTGCGATTGGGGTTCGGGTAACCCACGTTTTGAACGACGGATAATTTCCCTTCTTTGTAGAGCTCACTGAGGCCTTCGCAATTCGGATGAAGACCGAGATTATCCGTCAGCTTGATGGCTTCGGACTTCTTGATGCCTATGGATGGACGTAACCGGTAGTAGTTGTCGTCCTCATAGGGAATCAAAGTATTCAGTCCATCATTGCCACCGGCGAGCTGGACCATGACCAGTATCTTGCGATCTTTCTCGGGGCGAGGTGCGTCGGCTGCGATGGAGTCGCTGAGGAAACCGGGTACGAACTGACTGAAAGCGAGTAGGCCTGCTCCCTTAGCGGACGTGCTCAAGAACTCTCTGCGGGTGGCTGGGAAATTTAGAATTTCGTTTTTCATAGCGTGAAGTTGTTAAGCAAGTTGGTATTCTGGAGATTGCAGGAGGGTAATTGCTACCGTGCGGGTCGCCGGGAGAGGCTGGTCTTGATTCTTGTTCAGGAAAGTCAACAGAGAGCGCTTGGCATCAGATTCCATGGGATTGGCTAACCACGCATCTTCGAAAAAGTTGAGGCGATCATTTGGCGCCAACGAAACCCACTCCTCTCCCTTAGTTTTGGTGACGAAAAAGTGACCTTTACCCTCAGCCTTCGCCTTTTCCATAGCTTTTTCTTCGTCGCCGTTGAGCCTGTTCTGCGAGGGTGCGTTGAAAAACCCTTCTACGATTTGCCTGCGCTGAATGAGCGTCGCACTATTGATCCAGTGTTTACCACCGACCCATCCTCGGACGTTTGGTGGGTTCAGGTAGCTTTGCCCCATACTTCTCAGGGCAGGGATGATCGAGCGTGGCAATGGTGGTAGGTCAAGGTTCAGGTCCTGCAATAATCCGAGCATGAATTCAAAGGGGCTCTTGATCTTATTCCCCTTGAATTGCGATGCGTAGAAAAGTCTCGAGGAGAAAAATGATGCCGCCAGCCAGTTCAAGCTGTAGTCATTCGCAGCCCAACCATCACCCAGAGGTTTTAGAAATTCATCAGGAACGATATCATCACTTAAGTAGTGTCTGCAAAGTTCCCTCGGAATGAAGAGTCGGGCGGCCGGTTGCTCGAGTGCAAGTTCTACGATATTGTCACCGTCCCAGTTTCCTGTGTTTCCGAATACTGTTTTATTGCTGTCATCATGTTGGTTTGAGATGAAGCGAAACTCTCCGTCCGCCGCGCGATAGCCGGTAAAAGCTCTGGCTGCCTCCTTGATGTCATTTTCGGTATAGTTACCTTCGCCGAGCATGAATAACTCAAATAATTCGCGGGCAAAGTTCTCGTTTGGCTTACCTTTCTTGTTCTGCTGAAGATCGAGAAAGGTGATCATCGCAGGATTCTTGGTAACCGCTTTCGATAGACTACCGAAATCTTTGAAGGAATGGCTACGAAGCATCAGCTGATACTGGTAGAGAAGGGCAGGGTTTTTAACTTTCTGAGCGGTTACAACAAATACGTTCTCCCAGAAGAGACCCCATTTCTCAAAGGCTGAATTATTGGGCTCAGCTGCGTGTTGTAGCCAGTTTATATTCAAATCGACCACGAGTTCCCGGTTCTTTTTTTGGAGCATCTGGCGCTCTGTCCGGCGCTCCATTTCTGACATGGATCCTTGGCGTAAACGTAAATCGCGGTAACTATCGATAGTCTCCCGAAGGCCTTCGGGGGGTGGCATAACGGTTGCCGAAGCGAATGCATTTTGGATCGTCTTATCCATGCCGACATTCAGGCTTGTCTTAACCGTTTCCGCAGGGGCGGAGAAACCTATCCGTCGAAGTAAATGCTTTGCATTGTCTTCATTCCATTCGCTTGCAGGAAGTGGACTCCAGGCTTCGCTCGAGGTAAGGTTTTTAATTTCTAGGGTGTTCATTGCTGGGCAGAATTATAACGCCGTTTAAGCTAAAAAAGTTTCAAGCGACTATGCTAGTCACTCTCGGAAGGTTTTGTAAACTCTAGTTACGCGCTTTGAGATCGAACAAAAACACTCCCAGGGTATCGAATTCCCCCATTGGCTAAATTCCGCCACCGATATAGATTCTGATTCCTGTGTTCCGATAAAAGTTGCGATGTCTCCCTCTACTAGCTCGTCCTTGAGGTCCGTAATATCGACGATCAACTGATCCATCGTAACTCGGCCTAAAACGGGACATCTTTTGCCCGAAATGAGGACCTGAGCCCTGTTGGTGAACGGCATGGGGATACCATCTGCATATCCGGCTGAAAGAACCGCTGTTTTGGTTTCTCTTTCAGTGATTTTCAGTCGATTATAACTGATGCTCGCACCCTTAGGGATGGACTTAATGAGTGCTATTCGACCGTGAAAGCTCAAAACGGGCTCGGTTTCCACCTTAGCAAATAAAGAATTAGGGTAGGGCGCTGCGCCAAACTGAAGGAGGCCTACTCGAACCGCATTGAAAGGGCTAGTCTGGTTAAAGCTGGCTAAGCTTGCGCTGTTGTCCGCGTGAATGAGGCAGTCAGATAGATCGATTCGGGTGGAGACCTTTTCCAAAGCATCAAGAAACCGATCCCGTTGGAGTTCTGTGAATTTGAGATCGGTAGGCGCGCAGCTAAAATGAGTAAATACGCCATCCACTTTCAGGGATGAGGCTTCGACAAGCGCATCCAGGAATTCATCGATTTGCTCGTGCCATACTCCTAGACGCCCCATACCGGTATCGATTTTGAGGTGTACTTTAAGAAGGGTATCGCGTTCTTTCGCCAGACGGTTGA
>CALGUT010000014.1 GCA_937920335.1 uncultured Opitutales bacterium | reverse complement strand
AGTGATTGCTGGTCTGCGGTGGGTTCTCCCACGGCGATGGTATTGGTGAAGTCGCTCCGGTAACCATCGAGTATCACTGAATAGTCCAGAATATACAAATCGCCTTCCTGGAGGGTATATCCGATTGGGAGACCTCCGGCTTTGGGCATAGCGGCGTTCGTCGCTCTAAAGTCACCGTAGACCACACAAGGACGACCTGCCTCCTTTAGCACGGCGGCATGAACCTCTCGATACACGTCCATGTCTGTCATGCCTGGGCAAATACACTTCAATGCTGCTACGTGCCCCGCTTCGCAAGCGCGCATACAGGTCTTTAAATGTGCAACTTCGTCAGCCTCTTTTTGCCGACGATGAAACTTGATGACATCACCGAGTAGGATTTCGACCTCGGCTGTTCCAGTTACCGTATCGAACGCTGCAGCCGGCAGGGAATCTGCCTCGATGGCGCCTTTGGCTAGATCGAGTGCTCCGAAATGGCGTTTGAGGGCTTGAGCAGGTTTGAAGTCACGATTGTTTACGGAGTGTTTTCCGTCATACCACATCTCGGTAACCGTTTCATTCACGAAGGCTTCTCCGCTCAACGACTTGAATGTGAAATTATCTGCAAGGGCCGTGGTCTTGCCCGAACGCTCCATGTGCAGCCAGACTGACTGTCCAGCAGAGAAGCTGACGGGATTGACCCAAATATTCGAATAATATTTCACATGGCGCTGATTCGTGATCAGTACCCATTCCACGGATTCTGGAAGGGACGCCCACAGGCGTTCTCTCCGTTTAATACAACCTTCTTGAGTGAGCATACTGTTTAACTAATTGGCGACCACGTTGAGGATTTTTCCCGGCACATAGATTACCTTGCGAACCGTTTTTCCTTCGATGCTTTTTTGAACGCGTTCCTGGCTTAACCCCAAGGCTTCTACAGCTTCCTTGTCTGCACCTGTGGCGACCATCAGTTCGCCGCGGTGTTTACCGTTCACCTGAAGGATAACTTTAACTTCATCGAGGATCAGTTTGGATTCATCAAAGCTTGGCCAAGTCGCATCACAGATGGAGCCGTTTCCGCCCAGCCGTTTCCACAGTTCTTCCGAAATGTGCGGAGCCATGGGATTGAGCATTTGCAAAAATGCTCGGACGGTATCTTTAGAGTAACGTTTTGTTTTAACCATTTGGTTGAGCAAGATCATCAATTGAGAAACGACCGTATTGAAATTCAAACGCTCGATGTCGTCGGTGACCTTTTTAATGGTCTCATGCAGAAGCTTATCCAGTTCCTTATCGGATTCCGCCTCATCCGTTAGTTTTGGATTGAATCCGCCATCCTCTGAAATGACCTCTCGCCACAATCGACGCAAAAATCGGGAAACACCTTCGATGCCCTGGGTATTCCAGGGTTTCATATCTTCGATTGGCCCGAGAAACATGAGGAACAAACGCGTAGCATCCGCACCGTAGCTGGAAATGAGCTTGTCGGGGTTGACCACGTTGCCGCGGCTCTTGCTCATCTTATGTGAGCGAGCGTCTATCTTGATCGCGGGGTTGCTCTTTAGTACCCAGGCATCACCTGACTTTTCGACGTCAGCTTCGGTGATGGACGTTTTGATCAAGTCTTCCCGGTCGCCTGCTTCGTCAGCGGATACCAGATTACCGTCGGAATCAGAAAACTGAGTAAATTCCATTTCACCGAGAATCATTCCCTGATGAATGAGGAAGGGGAATGGTTCCGGATTGGGAGTTACGCCTTCGTCAAACAGAACCTGATGCCAGAAACGGGCATAGAGTAGGTGGAGATTAACGTGTTCCGCCCCTCCGATGTAGAAATCAGGTACTCCCCAGTAATCGGCCAACTTCGGGTCGATCACTGCGTCGGCATTATTCGGATCGCAGTAGCGTAAGTAGTACCAACAAGATCCCGCCCATTGTGGCATGGTATTGGTCTCGCGGGTACCAGCTACCCAATGGTAGCCTTCCGGCCTATCGCTGGATTGGGGAAGCGTCTCTCCGGTGTCGGTGTTTAACCAAACTTCGAGCCACTCGGGAACGCCTGCCAGAGGGCTTTCGCCAGTTCCAATGGGTTCATAGGACTCTACCTCCGGTAACTCCAGGGGTAGCTGATTGGCGGGAAGTGGAAGGGCGTAGTGGACTACGCTATTTTCTTCAAAGGTGACAGGTTCGGTGGGTAGAAACTCAGCGAAGGTGGTATTCCCGGCGGACGTTGCCGTTTCGTAATCCTCTTTGGATACCCAGATCACTGGAAACGGTTCGCCCCAGTAACGTTGTCTGGAGAACAACCAATCACGCAGCTTATATTGAACGCTTGCTGAACCGAGCTTCTGTTCCTCAAGACTCGCTATGATCTTCGCTTTTCCTTCGTCGGATGACTGGCCGGTGTATTCACCAGAGTTGACCATCGTACCTTTGCCGCAGAAAGGAAGGGTTGTGCCTTCGCCTTTTGCCTTAGCGGATTCATCTTCGATAACCTGAAGGATCGGGATGTTCATGGCCTCAGCGAATTCGAAATCCCGTTCATCGTGTCCTGGCACGGCCATAATTGCGCCAGTCCCGTAACTCATTAGCACGTAGTCGGCTACCCAGATTGGTACTTTTGCACCATTTACGGGGTTGATTGCATAGCTTCCTGTAAATTCACCGGTCTTGTCTTTGGCCAGGTCCGTGCGTTCCAAATCACTTTTCTTGGCCGAGACTATTTTGTATTGGGCCACAGCCGCCTTCTGCTCATCTGAGGTCAGTTTGTCGACCAGCGGGTGCTCAGGTGAAAGAACCATGTAAGTCGCGCCGTAAAGGGTGTCAGGTCTAGTTGTGTAGATGCGTAACGTCTCATCGTGCCCATCGAGTGAGAATTCCACCTCGGCGCCTGTGGAGCGTCCGATCCAGTTCTTTTGCAGACGTATGGAAGAATCTGGCCAGTGCAGGTTCTTGTGGCCTTCGAGTAGTTTCTCGGCATATGCCGTGATCTTCAATACCCACTGGCGAAGTTTACGACGTTCGACCGGATAGTTTCCGCGTTCGGATTTACCGTCGACGACTTCTTCGTTGGCCAACACCGTCCCAAGTTCAGGACACCACCAAACGGGTTGTTCAGAAACGTAGGCCAATCCGCGTTTGAAGAGTTGCAGAAAAATCCACTGCGTCCATTTCATGTAACCGGGATCGGTGGTATTGATCTCGCGGTCCCAGTCGATTGCGAACCCCAGCTTCTGCAGTTGGGGACGAAAAATCTCTAAACGTTGTTCAGTTACGATTCGCGGATGAGTGCCCGTCTTGATGGCAAACTGTTCTGTGGGCAAACCGAAGGCATCCCAGCCCATGGGCTGTAGCGTATTGAATCCCTGTGACTTTTTGTAGCGTGCGAGAATGTCTGGGGCTGTGTAGTTGATGGCATGCCCGATATGGAGACCGTCGCCTGATGGGTAAGGGTACATCGAGAGGATGTAATATTTGGGTTTTTCGGAATAATCCTCGGCTTGAAAACTTTTATTTTCTGCCCAAAATTTTTGCCAATTTGCTTCAATTTCGTTGAAGTTGTAATCTGTAGATCCGGTCGACATAATGAAATGAAGTGAACTAGCTTGATTGAATCGGATTACCAGTCAATAACCCAAACTATGATTCCCAAAAGGATCCTTTTACTACCATTTTTTCTTATAATTGCTCTGGTTGTTACCGGCTGTCAAACCACTTCGTCTTCTGATCGCGGGGGTATGGCAGGTAG
>CALGUT010000013.1 GCA_937920335.1 uncultured Opitutales bacterium | reverse complement strand
GGGTTTGGCCGCATCGGCCGCCTGGTATTCAGAGCACTAGTAGACCAGGGCCTCCTGGGAACAGAATTCAACGTTGTTGCAATCAACGACCTCGTTCCTGCGGAAAATCTGGCTTATCTATTAAAATACGACTCAACCCAAGGCCGTTTCAATGGCTCTGTGGAAGCCGACGGTGATTCGATCATCGTCAATGGCCAAACCATCAAAGTGCTATCCGTTCGTGAAGGACCAGCTGCTCTTCCCTGGGGAGAACTCGGGGTGGATATCGTCATTGAATCAACCGGACTTTTCGTCGCTGACGACAAGGCTCAAGGTCACTTGGATGCGGGTGCCAAGAAAGTTATTATTTCTGCTCCCGGTAAGGGTGCGGTTAAGACGGTGGTAATTGGTGTCAATGACGACTCCTTGACTGCTGATGACAACCTAATTTCGAATGCTTCTTGCACAACTAACTGTTTGGCGCCGATCACTAAGGTCATGCTCGAAAACTTCGGCATTGTTGAAGGGCTGATGACGACTGTTCACAGTTATACTGCTACGCAAAAGACCGTTGATGGACCTTCTCCGAAAGACATGAAAGGTGGCCGCACCGCAGCGCTTAACATCATTCCTTCTGGAACCGGTGCAGCGAAAGCAGTGGGATTGGTCATTCCTGAAGTTCAAGGCAAGCTGACGGGGATGGCGTTTCGCGTTCCGACTCCTACGGTTTCGGTTGTTGATTTGACGGTAAAGACCGAGAAATCAACGTCCTACGAAGAAATTTGTGCGACGATGAAGGCTGCT
Source organism: uncultured Opitutales bacterium (assembly GCA_937920335.1). GTDB lineage: Bacteria > Verrucomicrobiota > Verrucomicrobiia > Opitutales > UBA2995 > UBA2995. Next base: position 2,253 of record CALGUT010000013.1, on the reverse strand, counting down.
TCTGAAGGATCTCTCAAGGGAATCTTGGAATACACTGAAGATCAGGTTGTTTCCAGTGATTTTATCCACTGCGCGGCGTCTTCTATCTTTGACGCAGGTTCAGGGATCGCCCTGTCCGACACGTTTTTCAAGCTCGTCTCATGGTATGACAACGAATGGGGTTATTCCAATCGTTGCGTAGACTTGCTCAAGAAGGTATCCACTTACCTCTAAGGCTTTAAGATCAATGAGAAGCCGCGAACCATAATCTTGGATCGCGGCTTCTTTATTGGTCGCACTAAGTTTAATCAGCGTTAGAACATCCATTTAGTAAGAATTCTTCACCCATTTGTTAATGGCCAAAACGAAAACAATCCGCGACATCAGTGTACAGGACAAACGAGTTTTTGTTCGTGTAGATTTTAATGTGCCTTTGGACGAAAACGGAAAAGTGAGTGACAACACTCGCATCGTCGCAGCACTTCCAACTATCACTTATTTAATTGAGGCAGGTGCCAAGGTTATCCTGGCAAGTCACTTAGGTCGACCTAAAGGGCAGGTTAATCCAGCATTTAGCCTAAAACCAGCAGCAGAAGAACTCGCAGTCCAACTGGGTAAGCCGGTTCAGTTTGCTGAAGACTGTGTGGGTCCGGACGTTGAGGCTGCGGTCAATGCACTGGAAGCTGGTTCAGTCCTGTTATTAGAAAATGTGCGTTTTCATGCTGGAGAAGAAGGGAACGATCCTGAGTTTGCAAAGCAGCTGGGCGCGCTTGCAGACGTCTTTGTCAATGATGCGTTTGGAACTGCTCATAGAGCCCATGCTTCTACAGCAGGCATCACAGCCTATGTGGATACCAATGTGTGCGGTTTTCTTATTGAACGCGAATTAGCCTTCTTGGGCGATAAGACGAGTGACCCAGTTAAGCCCTTCACGGTGATTCTCGGTGGAGCGAAGGTTTCTGATAAGATTAAGGTTATCGATCGACTTCTCGAGAAAGCTGATACGATACTCATCGGCGGTGCTATGGCTTACACCTTTGCGTTGGCTAAAGGAATGAAAGTCGGGGATAGTCTCTCCGAGCCCGACAAAGTAGACATCGCTCAAGCTGCCTTGGATAAGGCGAAGGAAAAAGGCGTCCGGTTCCTACTGCCCATAGATACCGCGATTACCGACAGCCTCGATTTTGGTTCTCGTTCAGTCGGATCTTTGGAAATCATCGAGGGTGATATACCTGATGGTTGGGAAGGCGTGGACATTGGTCCAAAAACCATCGAGCTTTACAAGCAGGTTGTCTCCGAGTCGAAGACTCTACTTTGGAATGGCCCCATGGGGGTGTTCGAAATCGAAGCCTGTTCCAAAGGCACCTTCGCGGTGGCCGATGCAGTTGCTGCTAATCAGGACGCTATCTCGATCATTGGCGGCGGCGATTCAGTTAAGGCCATTAAGAATAGTGGCAACGGCGATAAAGTGTCTTTTATTAGTACCGGTGGTGGAGCGAGTCTCAACTTTCTTGAAGGGAAAGAACTACCCGGTGTGTCTGCTCTCGATACTGTTGAATCTTAATACGTTTATATCATGGAAAAACACCGTAAGTACATCATTGCTGGAAACTGGAAAATGAACAAATCCGCCGGTGAGTCAGTTGAACTCGCCGAAGGAGTGGCTAAAGAATTGGGAGACCAAACCGTGGTCGACGTGGTTCTATGTCCTCCGTTTACGTCGTTGGATGCTGTCGCAACAGTCGTCGAGGAAACTCCGCTAAAACTGGGTGGTCAAAACATGCACCCCGCTGCGAACGGAGCTTACACTGGAGAGATTTCAGCGGAGATGCTTCGTTACTTCTATGCTTCCTATGTGATTTTAGGGCATAGTGAGCGTCGCGAGTATTTTAAAGAAACGGATGCCTTTATTAACGAAAAGGTTCTGGCTGCTTTTAACGCTAATCTGAAACCGATTCTGTGTGTGGGGGAAACGTTGGAAGAGCGTGAAGCTGGGAACACCATTAGCGTGGTAGATACGCAAACGCGTGGCGGACTGATTAACGTGTCTGCCAAGGATGCAGAGTCGCTTGTGGTAGCCTACGAGCCTGTTTGGGCTATCGGAACCGGCAAAACGGCAACACCAGAGATGGCTCAAGAAGTGCACGCTGCGATTCGTGCCATTCTCGTTGATCTCTTTGGCGACGAAGTGGCTCAAAAGATTCGTATTCAATACGGTGGATCCATGAAGCCGGGAAATGCGAAGGAGCTGCTATCTCAAACCGATATCGACGG
>CALGUT010000012.1 GCA_937920335.1 uncultured Opitutales bacterium | reverse complement strand
CACCAGTGCGTTTCCACCAGGTAACATAAACACCAATACAAGGAGTTGTATAATCCTTTTTGTCATCCCGCCAACCGTAACATATTTTCCTGTAGATGATAATGCCTTTAAGTAATGAAAGGGTGAGCGATTGGTTTTGGTATCCAAAATCAAATCATAGGTTTGTCCCTCTTCCGTAAAGTCGCTACTGGTGTAATCGATAACCTTATCAAACCCAAGATCTCGAAGCATATCGAGCTTCGAGGTGTGATCTACTCCAGCCACAAAACCGACACCCATAGCTCTTGCAATCTGTAGCCCCAGCGTTCCGACTCCGCCACCCGCTCCATTAATTAACAATCGGGTATCAGCCCCAAGAGTTCCCCCTGCCTGTAATCCCTGCAGCGCAAGGGCTGCTGCATGCGGTAGTGCAGCGGCTTGCAGGTGACTGATTGCCTTCGGCTTCAGCGTGAGGATCTGCTCTGAAACACAACAAGACTCTGCATATCCACCGAACCCACATTCTGACAAGTCCCCAAGCACCTCGTCCCCGACCTTAAATTTCGTCACCTGATCGCCCACGGCCACAACCGTTCCCGCGATATCTACGCCGAGGGCTCTTATCTTTGGCTTAATCAAACCACAAAATAAGCGAATGTAAAAAGGACTTCCGTGAGTGATACACCAATCCCAGTCATTCACAGAGCTCGCATGAACCTTGACCTTGACTTCATTCTCTTTGGGGACGGGTTCTTCTATCTCTTGCAACTCCAATTTCTGAGGCGACCCATAGCGCGTTAACACGGCTGCTTTCATTTTTCTAACTTCACGTTCTATGTGCATACACGCTCCCTTATTTCTTCACGACACCCGGCTTCATTTTGCGTTCTAACCATTTTAGAAAGCCAACCAGATCTTCGCGGTTGAGTTGCGATGAAAACGGATGCTTTTGAGGCATTCCCGCCAAAGGGAAGAAAGGGCTCGTTGCTAGTGCGATCCATCTCGCTTCCTCTTTAGGTGATTCGATCCTCAATCCTGTCGCCCGACCTTCCTTCAAGATGGTCTCGACAGTTCGGACAAATTCACTTTCGGCCATACTCAGTGTTTCTGGAGCAAACTTAATCACTGCTTGCGCAAGCTCGATCGAACCCTGAGAATTTTCGCCAAACGGCAACCACAGGTCATAGAGGCCAAGGATGTAAGCCTGCAATTTACCCATCGGTTTTTTCCGAGACCCCAAAGCTTCTTCCGCCAAGGCCTTATGCTGATCGGCAAAGGCAAATGCAACCCGCCGAATCACTTCGATTTTGTCTTTGCAATAAACGTATACCGTTCCGACCGCTACGTCAGCTTGCTCAGCGATATCCTTAATCGTCGTCTTACAAACGCCTTGCTTCAAGAACAGTTCGGTCGCGGCATCGATGAGGGCTTTTTCTTTTTCCTGGGAACGCGGTCTAGCCATTTCGTCGACTCAGGTATTTGTAAAGTGGATAACTAAACGCCAGGCTACCTACGAATGATAACATGAGATAGACCAAAACTTTTGTCCAGGATCGGGAGCTCCGATACACATGCACCAAAAACAGGCCGAGTAACATCATGGCCTCAATCATGAAAGCCAAGGCAATAGGATTCCTCATGGCCTGCGCATTCAGCTCTGGCTGAGTAATCGCATAATAAACGTACAGTCCGTTCGGAATCACCAGAGCCACAATTGCGAAGGCAAGAAGACCCCAGCGAGAGTCACGGGATCGTTTA
>CALGUT010000011.1 GCA_937920335.1 uncultured Opitutales bacterium | reverse complement strand
TTCTTCGTAGGCAGCTTCGATGGCGTAATGTGAAGCGGTGTATTCATTGGGCGGAACTGGATCTCCGTTTCCTCCACGAAACCCTTCATTGTCGAGCATCTGGTATTCCGGACCGGTCAAATAAGGCTGCTTTGGTCCTTCTTTGACATGGAACATCAAGCCAGAATTCGAACCGTCCTCAATTTTCCAATCCCAGCGAAGATCAAAATCATCATACTCGGCAATCGTCATAATATTGGCATAATCCTCCTTTGCAGAGCCTCCCTTTAATACCATGGCACCGTCCTGGACACTCCACGCCTTTTCGATCGGATTTTCCATATAGGCCTTCCAACCAGCTAAGGTCTTACCATCGAACAATGAGACAAAGCCCTCTTCCGTACCGGCGGAAGAATCGGTATCGCTTTTCTGAGTACAGCCTGCCACTAGCAGTAAACTGAGAGATGAAATGATGAGTTTTATTTTAAGCATAATTATGTTTTTGAACTGAGTTTAAAGTTTAAGGATTTCCAGAGGGCGCTTCCCGCCAATCGGTTCCTAAGAAGTTTTTTAACTTGGGACTAAAGTTGCCATTCAGATCACCGGTGGCGAGCGCGAAGGCCATACCGCCATCTGAGGCATCCAGACCATTCTCTTTGTGTTTCGCCGTCGCACGAAAACGGGTATGCACCCAACGGTATTCCTCACAGGGAGACTCTTTCAGCCATTCGACAAGATCCCATCGCAGGAACGTCTTCCCACCGAATTTATCAAGGCCTTGTTTCTCAGTGAAGAAGTATTTCGCTCCGAGCGCGACGCAGTCATCTTTTCCGCGCGAGGGAGATCCATCTTCAAGCTTCCACTTGTCCGCACGTTCATTGATTTCCGAATGAGAAACAAGAATGCAATATTGGCGCTTCTCAGGATCGGCTCTTAGAAGAGCCTGGTATGCGAGTTCAAAGGGCCCCGCCTGCACATACCAAAACTTACTGCCTTCATGGCTCTTGTTGATTTCTTCTTTCGCGCTTTCGATGGCTGCTTCCAGCTCGCGCTGAGCATCGTAAAAGACCTCTTGATTGAACCCAAATCTTCGGGCTCCTCCGATCGTGCTTTCATAGTTTTCAGCCTCCTTCCAAGCATAGGTTTTATCGAGCCGGTTGTTGTAATCGAAGTGAACCAACTTGTCCTGCCAACCCATCTTGGCAAATATGGAAAGTGCCAACGCGGTTGCTGCCCAGTCATCCGGATCCACCCGGTTCCCGTCTGCACTCCATCCGATGCGGTCATTTTCGCCCGGGAGTGGATCAGCGTGGATAGTTTGAAACGCTAGAGTGAACAATAGGGCAAAAACGGATGCTCTATACAGTTTATTGATGCGGGATAGTCGCGATCTTCTTTGAATTTTCATAGGGATTCTGAGGGGTTTATAAATCATTCAATCATTCACATATCATCTTTAGGACGTCGAAGATCGGTACTACGTTGCTGTGTTTCCACGCCCCTACTTCTTATTTTTTTCATAGCTCTTCGGTAGCTCAGCGACCCAAGCTTTCACCTTGGCACTCAGGAGGGCAACCACTTCGGGATTCTGGCCAGCGACATTCTGCGATTCAGAGGGATCTAAAAGCAAATCATAGAGTTCAATTTCCTGACCGCGACGGGTATTCAAATGCAGTTTCCATTTCCCCTCCCGTATCGCAGGAGAACTACTACTCGAGCTGGTCTTCCAGAACAAGGGTTCAGACCGGTTGCGACTCTTGCCCAACCATACATCCGAGACGTCCTCACCATCCAACTGATCGGGCAACTCCTCCACTCCAGCGATCGCGCACAAGGTCGGCAACCAATCGATAAACGATAACACGCTGTCACTGTCAACACGACCGGCTTGAACCTGGCCCGGCCAGCGGATAATAAATGGAACCCTTACGCCGCCTTCATATTGGTTGTGTTTTCCGCCCTGGAATTCTCCGGCATAACCCAGCATATTTTCTGAGTATTGCCTGAATGTTTTCTTCGCTCCCAGTAACACCGGAGCTGGCCCATGGTCACTCGAGACCACCACGAGGGTGTCCTCACGCAATCCGAGCTCATCGATCGTCTTCAGGATGCGATCGACATTCAGGTCGAATGAATACACGTCGGCCAGGTATTGCTGCATGGCCGCATCGAGCTCTGCCCCAATCTGCAGACATTCATCGAACTTCTTTTGCATGGTTGGAGAAAAATCCTTTCGATCTACCTTAAGACCTTTGAACTCCTCGGCTAGTTCTGGAGCTACGTGAACCGGGAAATGTGTGCTGTGCCCCCAGATATTCACGTAGAAAGGTTCGTAGGCATGCTTGCGTATGAAACGATCCGCCGCTTTAAAGAGTTCCGCATCTCTTCCCTCAGGATCGTCGTGACTGCCACCGATTACTTCAATCGTATCCAGACTGTAGGTACCGGCTGTCTCCGTAGAATCAGGACCCATGTGCCATTTACCAAAGTGACCCGTGCGGTATCCCCGTTGTTTCAGAAGGTCCGTCACTGTGATCCGATCACCAAAACCGAAATCAGCTGCATACTTTGGAAACCGAGCAGGGAACAATCCAGTCATGAGTCCCGTTCGACTCGGATTGCAGGTAACCCCCGTTACATAGAACTGTGTAAAGCGAGTCCCCTCTTCAGCCAGTCTATCGATAGCAGGCGTGACCGCATACGGATGTCCGTAACAGCCCACGTCCGCATACCCCAGATCATCAGCGAAAATGAATACTATATTCGGAAGCCTTGCTTCCGCCTTACTGAGAATTGTGAGTCCAGCAAAGCCGAAGCCAACCAAACACACGCTCATTACCCTAACTACGGTTACACTAATCTTACTACTCATATATTATAACGTCTGTTTGAAGTTTGCGTCCATCCGACCGGGGCCGCGCTACCTGCCTTTTTTCTTGGACGGTACCGGTGGATACATGTCTGACTGAGCTGGTACCTTGGTTCGAAATACATCGATGACCGAAGCATATCTGGGGTTATCGATTTGATTCGTCCATTCATGGGGATCCTGCGTGCTGTGATAAAATTCTTCCTGATCATCACGGTAGCGGATATAGCGATACCCTTCAGTCCGAATGCTTACATAACGATTTGAAAATGCACTGATTGCCGTACTCTCCCATGCGGCATTCGGATTCTCGAGCAGGGGCGTCAATGAACGTCCGTCTATATAATCAGGAGGCTCGATACCGCACAGTTCCATCAGCGTGGGATAGATGTCCTGCAAGGAAACAAAGCGCTCAGACTGACCGCCCGCCTTCGTCATACCGGGGACCCGGAACATCATGAGGCAATGCGTAGCCTCTTCCCACAGTGTCATTTTCTGCCAGTGGCTTTTCTCGGCCAAGTGAAATCCATGATCACTGATCAAGACTACGAGGGTGTTGTCTCGATAGGGACTGTTTTCCAGCGCATCCAGCACCCGACCCATCTGGGTATCCGCGTAGGTCGTCGTCGCGAGGTAAGCCTGCACGGCCTCCTTGTGCAGGTCGTGTTTCAAGACTTCCTTAACGAATTTGATCTTCCCATCGGTTAAAGCCCGGCCCAACGGTGGCACATCATCCAGATCATCCTCCTTGAGTTCCGGGAGGACGATTTCATCGAGCGGATACTTATCGAAATATTTCTGCGGCACATACCAAGGCATGTGCGGGTGGAACAAGCCACAGGCCAGAAAGAACGGCTTATCATGCTTCTTCTGCAACTGCTTGATGGCCGCATCGGCATAAGTGGTATCGTTCATCTCCTCTTCGGCCAGATGTATAGGCCCCCAATCCTGCTCGCCTTTTCCAATAGGCGTAAGCGGAACATTGGGCGGAACCGGATCGCGACTGTGACCGATACGATCGTCCCACCCGGATCGATTATCCCAGCCATGCCCGATCTTCCCATACGATGCCGTGTAGTAACCGGCTTGCTTAAACCAATCCGGGAACGACGTGGCGCGGGTGAGTGGCTCACTGGCCTCAATATCCATCCCATTCTCATAGACGCCCGTTTTCCAGGGACTGATACCCGATAGAAACGCAGTACGAGACGGAGAACAGGCCGGGCTAGCCGTGTAGGTCCGGTTAAAGATCACTCCGCTATCTGCCAGCTTGCGAATATTCGGAGCAATGACGGTCCCGGCATAAGGGTTGGAATCGTCGAGGAGCCACGTGTTGAGATCATCAATTGCGAGGAACAACACGTTCATCGGTTTCGAAGGCTGAGTTGCCTGACCGACTGCGGCACCCTGCATAAGGAGCAGAAGCAAGGCGCACCTCCTAAATAAGGGTTTCGTCATAATAAATTCATAGACTTACTTTCTTTCCGACACCGCAAACATCACGGAGATAGGCGATGCTTTGATTAAATTCAAATCGCTGGTGATTCTGCTCAAAGACCTTCGGGTCTTCACCATCAGCCGGTTTTACGATGGGAATCGGGCGACCGCGGCGCATCAGTTTCAGAAAATCGGTCAGGTCTTCGGCCTTGAGGTTTGGGTAAGCCTCCATGTGTTTCTCGGTCAGGAAAGGAATAGGCCGGTGTTCGTTTGAAATGGATTCGACATGGATCGGAACTCCGGGACACAAATCAGCTAGGTATCCGGCGTAGGCGCGCACGTCCATCAGACCAGCGCCAAGCGCCGTCCATTGAAAGGTCGCCCCGTCTTCTGAGGGCCAAACCTGATAGTCACGCAGACTGGTACAAACGGTATACTTGCCCAGAAGCTGCACCTGCTTCATCGGGTCTTCCAGCGCCCAAACCGCATTTCCCGGATCCAGCATGACCCCGCATACATCGGTACCCACCGCCTTAATCAGTTCAAGCAGTTCCTCTGACCGCATATCGCCGGCATGGTTTTCAAATCCGATCTTAATACCCGAATCGAGGATACGACTCCGAGATGCTTTCAAGACCTTTGCGGACTCTTCCATCCGAGCTTCAATTCCCCCGTCCGAATAACGGTCATCAATATTTCCGATCCTTACATTAACAACGGGTGAGCCCACCGCCTTCGCGACGCGGAGACCGGTTTCGACAATTTGCTCTGGATTCCCATAGGTATCACTAAATTGCACACTACCTTTACTGATACTCCCTGCTCCAATGTAAAATCGAATCCCGTGCGAGTCCGCCTTCTTTTTCAGGCTTTTCAAGTGGGCGGGTTCAAGGTTTTCAAAATTGTTCAGTGAGTTTAGTAACACGCCGTCCAGTTTGAGCTTGGCAGCATACTCGATGAACTGCGTGGCCTTCCATTTCAAGGCCCGCAGTGAATGGTTACAAAGCCCGAGCGGTATTATTGAAATGTCGGCTGTCTTGGCGGATAGCACGTTGCTGGTCGCCAGACCGGCGGCAAATCCTGCAGACAGTTTTAGAAAGTTTCGGCGTTGCATTCCGTTTTTGGGTGAATTGTTCATACTAAGAGTAGGTTTTTTAGTGTTCCGAATTAAGATTTAACCGTTTGTTCCAGACCGAGCTTATCCAACACCTCCTGAGGGGGCCCTGCGAAGGTCGCTGAAGGAACATTCCCCGTGTAACCGATCGCTTTCCAGCCTTCGGGCGTGCTGTAATAGGCACCCATCGACAATGACGTGAACGTGCGAAAGAAAGAAGCTGCCTGCCGGATTTTGGAATCGATGTGGTCCTGTTTACTCAACACATCGCAGAGGGACTGCTGTTGCTTGATCGTCAGGTCGGCGAAGTCCTTCTTAAACTGCCGATTTGATTCCTCGTTGATCCAGGTAAGTCCTGCCAAGACCGTTTCTCGATCTCGCTGTTGCTTGGGATAAGGTGCACTCACCCATTCATCGATAAAGTCCGGGACGCGTAGTTGGCTTGCTGCGGGTCCAAGATCATCAGCCGGTAGAATGACATCTGCCAGGGCGGTGACCGTCTTCCGTTGCTCAGGTGAAAGCGTCAGCGGCCAGAAATCCCCGCGTTTATAAATGTCGTTTACTTTGGGATCCGATCCATAGCCCACAGCGGCAGGAAGTGAGTCTTGCGAGAAGGCCATGAAGGGCGATGCCTGAGACGCGGCTGCGGCTGCGGCAAACCATTTGAGAACTTGGCGGCGAGAAAGTCTTGGAAGTGATTCGTGTGTTTCCATGATGTAAGATCTTAAAGGTTACCTTGTCTGGCTTGTTCAATAATGTGATCTGCACAGCGCCATGAGAAGGCCATGATACTGAGCGTCGGGTTCTTATCGGCATTGGTCACAAAGGGCGCGGCATCGGTTAGAAATAGGTTCTTCACATCCCAGGTCTGGTTCATCGAATTACAGACCGAGTCCTTCGAATCCTCGCCCATGCGAGCTCCGCCCACTTCGTGCTTCACGTTACCACCTGCTCGAATGATATCGAGGCCCGTCTTCGCAGGCGTTCCAAGCACGTTCCCGCCCATGGCTTCGATGATCGATCCAAACGTACGCTCCGCATGCATAGCCATATTGAGTTCGTGGTCAGTCCACTTCCAATGCCAGCGGAGCACCGGGATGCCCCACTTGTCTTTCACAGTCGGATCCAGCTCAGCGAAGGAATTATCATTCGGCAACATTTCACCACGACAAGCGAGGCTGATGAACGAGCCGTAGTAACGCCGTGCCTCTTTCTTGAGCTTCGTGCCATACAACCCGCGGGTGTAGTCCCCGGGCACCGGACTGTTACCCCCTGGCATGCGACGGGTTCCGCCGATTTCGATATGATAACCGCGAGCAAAATCGAGCTTCCCGGCCAGTTGCTCTTTATACAACCACCAGGGGCTGTAAAAGTGACTTCCCCCTGCCCCATCATCGTTATGCGGTGTCAGGTTTTCCAAAGCGGGGATCTGTCCCTTAAGACTCGATCCTACCGTATCCATGATATACTTACCGACTAGACCACTACTATTGGCCACCCCATCGGGAAACTGATCATTTTTGGAATTCAGAAGTATACGAACGGACTCCCCACTGCTCGCCGCGAGCACTACGGCCTTAGCTTTTACGCGCTCTTCTTTACCGGTCGTTTTGTCGATAAATAAGACACCATTGGCTTTTCCGTTCTTTCCGATCAACACTTCACGAGCGTGGGCATTCGGAATGATATCCAGATTGCCGGTCTTTAAGGCGGGTGGCAGGTGAACCGTTGTGCTCTGATAATTGGCAGCGATGCTACATCCACGTCCGCAGGGTGTTGCCCAGAAACAGGCGGCCCTTGCGCGCATGGAATCACCCACGATCTTTTGAGCTTTTTTATTCCCCGGATGCAATTTGGCTGGAATCGTGTTGGCATCCAATGGACGCGTAAGAACGGCCCGGTGAATGGGAACTACGGGTACGCAGACTTTTTTGCCTGCCTTTTGTGTCATCAGATCCCCCACCCGTCCTTTCGGGGGTGGCTGTAAGACACCCGGAGGCGAGTCAGGTGTATTTTCCATGCCTTCGTTTGTGCCATAGACACCAATCAACATTTCCACCTTATCGTAGTACGGTTTGATTTCGTCGTAAGTGATCGGCCAATCGAATCCCAGTCCATCGCGACTGCGGCCTTTAAAATCATAGGGTCCATTGCGAAGTGAGATACGGCCCCAGTGATTCGTACGTCCTCCCATCATGCGCGCACGCCACCAGGTAAACTCCTGATCCTTGTTCGTGCTGGCTTGCGTGTAAGGTTCGCCGGGCACATCCCAACCACCATCTATCGTGGAGTCCCAAAAACCCATATCCTTATCCGGCGTGGAGACACCACCGAGTGGGGCCTGGTCCGCCGTTTGAAACATAGGTGTCTCGGTTACGGGATCGTATGAGCGGCCTGCTTCGAGCATGACGCACTTTAGACCCGCTAAGGTAAGCGTATAGGCCATCTGGCCTCCGCCAGCACCGGAACCGACGATCGCGACGTCGTATTCAGACTTAGATTGAGAAACAGAAATCGTAGGCATAAATATTGGGTACGTTATTTAGTAAAATGATAGTTAGCTGAATTCACCGTCCATGACCTTTCAATCGTAGCTGCGTTTAAGGTTGTAGCATAAGTTGTGAGACCAACGAATATTTGTGAGATTAGCATTTCAATAGTTCTTAACGGATTCAGGAATTTGGTCCCTTAAAGGAATCTCGCCTCGCAGTAACTTTCCGGCATGTCCAGCTAGTTGAAGATAAAAGTCACTCGGCAGGCCTTCATAATCGAGAAAGCGAGTGCCATCGCCCAGCGGGGGGGTATTGCTACATTTAAAGATGGCTGTTCCTTCGTCCACCTCATCAAACATAGCGATGTAGATCATGGACGAACCAGCCCGCTTTGCGGCAGCCATTTGCGACCAGAGAAATTGCCCCTTAAGTCTGGGAATGGCGGCCAGCTCAGCGCCTTTCAGATTGTGCCAACTGAATCCCGGGAAAATAACTGGCAGGTAATCCAGCTCCCTTTCATCGCACCATTGATTATCTGGAGCCCAGTAGGTTTCGCCATGACGGGTCACGCCCTTTAAGTCACGGTACCGCCCGGGTGTCCAGGGACTCACGATATCTGCCATCTGGATAATTTCATGCATCATAGGATCGGGCATGCAATCGCGATCTAGCATTCTCCACCCCGTCGGCACACCCAGCATGACTGTGCAACCGTCCTCCTTCAAAAACTCCACAAGCTTCTTACATTCGGCCAGCGTGTATTTCCTCGGTTTACCAGCATCCATGAAACCTATTCCCCAAACGGTCACAACGGGTTTCCCTTTATGATGCAGGTAGGCAGGATCTTCGGTGATCCGCATTTTTTCGCGCAATAGTTTCCAGTCTCCCTTTACCACCTTCGTTCCACCCGTAGGTAATCCACTCAGGTCATACATTACCGCGTACGTTCGTCCATTGCGATTGGCGCCCTCACGTGCATGGGAAAGAACCACATCTTTATGATGTCGTTTGGCCTTATCTTTCAATCCGTTGGCGAAACGCTGCACGAAGACGCCATCAATCCCATAGTCCTTCATCCATTCAAAATGGCGAACTACTGTTTTACGATTGTGTGAGCTGAAGACCCTGGCGGTACTACCATCATCGAAATGAAAACCCGTTTCATACAGTTCTTCCTCGTCATACTCGGAAACATCTGGCCACAAATCGACCGTCACATTTCCAGGTCCAAAGCGTTCGCTCTTGTTTCGCGACCAGTGAGTCCAACCGAGCCCTGCGCCGTCTCCTTCGGCGTTAAACCATCCCTGATATCCCGCCATCACTTTATTATCCAAGGTGGTAGTATCCACACCTGTAAAGGAAGGACCTAAATACGGTTTTAACGGAGCGTTACTGGCCTGCGAACTACTGCTGCCAGCATCGACCGCTTGAGACATGGCCGGAGAAATTAACCCACACAACACTATCAGAGACAACCAAGCGGAAAATAGTTTTCCTAGCGGATTCATCCCGAAATTTAAAAAAGCGGATAAGCCATGAGGTACCCGTCTGTATTCCACCCCACCTCCGGCTGCCCCTGCATCCACGTCGAACAGTTTGGACGCACGACTAGAATGAGTATTAATACGGAAAATCATTTCAGGGTAGATAACAGCGATGGGGTTCAAACGAACAGCCTAAGTATACGTCCCCTACTTCTAAGAGGTAACGGAGAAATGTGAACAAAAACCTTTACCGAAGAATATCTTTTGAACCGATTACCCCTAGACAAGCCCTCAACGAGTTGACTGTTAACTCAGATATTGTAGCCCTAAAACCCGACGCATTTACCTAGGACCTGACT
>CALGUT010000010.1 GCA_937920335.1 uncultured Opitutales bacterium | reverse complement strand
GCGTGTTTACCGGGGTTCTCATAAATTGCTTGAGAAGCTGGGAGAGTCTCCCGATCAGGAGTGAGCGTCGAAAGCTTGTCGAGATTACTGGCTGATGTCTCAGGTTCTTATTATTTGTGGTGGTACGGGTGGGCACCTGACCCCGGGAATTGCTATTGCCGAAGAACTTACGGTTCGCGGCCATCGTTGCTCTTTGATTGTATCTAGAAAGAAGGTGGATGCGCGGTTGATTCAGAAGTATCCTTCGATGGAGTTTATAGATGCTCCCGGAGCTCCGTTTTCCTGGAGTCCGCTTACCTTGGTAAAGTTCGCGTGGGTTCAGTTTACAGCGTTTGTGTTCGCCTTGAAACTTCTGTCTAAGAAAAGACCTGATCTGGTTGTTGGATTTGGCGGGTTTCTTACGGCAGGAATCGCAATCCCTGCATATTTGAAAGGTATTCCTTTCGCGCTGCATGAGGCGAATCGGGTAGTCGGTCGTTCGAACCGCTTTCTAAGTCGATTTGCCCGTAAGGTATTTTTGCCGGACGGAGTCATAGTCGATGGACTACCCCAAGCAAAAGTTAGCTACTCTGGTCTTCCACTACGGAAGGAGTTCGTCGCAATTAGTAAGGAAACAGCACGTGAATTGTTAGAGATTGAGCCTGCCAGTAAACTATTGGTTGTCTTCGGAGGAAGTCAGGGAGCGAGTTCGCTCAATAGTTGGGCGGAAAAGAATGCTTCAGCTTTTGCTGAGCGTGGAGTTTCTCTATATTGCTTAACAGGTTTAAACAAAGCTCTGCCCGAGGAGATATCGAATAAAACGGCTGATCATGGGACAGTGAAATCGTGGTTCGTTCCGTTTTCTGATAACATGCCGGCGGTATTATCCGCTGGAGATGTGGTTATCTCGCGGGCGGGTGCTGGAAGCATTGGTGAAATTATCAGATGCCAGGTTCCTTCAATTCTTATACCGTATCCGTTCGCCCGCGACGACCATCAGACGGCGAATGCTGAATATGTGGTAGAGAAAAATGCTGCTCGGATGTTGAAAGATTCTCAACTGGAATTCTTGTATGATTTGGTAGTCGAGTTGTTGTTCGATGAATCTACGAATCTCAAGATGCGGAAACGGTTAAGGTCTCTGGATTGTCCTCAGGAGGCGATTAAACTGGTTGATGCATTGGAGGCCATGATGCCGGGTACAGTAAATCAGAGTATTCAGAATAACTTCACTGCGCGTCGCACATGAGTTTGAGTGGTATGGCTTTCGAAGGCATGCGCTTTCACATGGTGGGTGTTGGAGGTATGGGGATGGCACCACTGGCTCTATTCCTTAAAAAGGCAGGATGCCATGTTACGGGTGAGGACGATAATTTTCATCCGCGGGTTCACGAGATGCTGTTGAACAATGGCATCGAGATTAGCCACAAACCAAATTTTAGTAAGACAAACCGTATCATTTATTCGAATGCGATCGGACTGGGCCACCCCAGTTTAAAGGAAGCTAAATCGCAAGGGGTTAAGCTGACAAGGCGGGGTGAGTTTCTTGCTGAGCTAAGTGCTCGATATAGGACAATTGCTGTGGCTGGCTCCCATGGAAAAACGACTACCTGTGGTCTGTTGATACATGCGCTTTCTCAGGCTGGCTTCCCCTGTAACTACATACTCGGTGGCTTATATTCTGGAGACGTTCTTTTGCCTGGGAATGCAGATCCCGAAAGTCCGTGGCTGGTTATAGAAGTTGATGAGAGCGACGGTAGTATTCAGAGTTTTAAGCCGGCGATCAGTCTGATTGTGAACGTGGATTGGGATCATGCCGATTACTACCGGACGAAGAGAGAATGTGTTCAGATGTTTCAAGCGTTAATTGAGCGTACAATTGAGCAGGTGTTTGTAAACGGTAGCTGCGAGCTTTCAGCTGAACTGGATCTTAGTAAAACGAGTGCTTCGGTACGCACATTTGGTAGTGGAGACTTTCTTCAGCTTCTTAAGTTCGAAGACCGTGTCATGACTATGAGGAGTGAGTCGGAACATCTCTTGCTCGACGTTCCTTTTGACGAACCGTTCAATGCATTCAATGCCTTAGCGGCGTTACATGTGGTGAAGTTTCTGGTCGGTAAACTAGAGAGTTCTTTGTTGGAAAAATTCCCAGGATTGTGGCGTCGACAAGAGGTGATCTATGAAGAGGAAGGGTTTTCTGTTATTGAAGACTACGGACATCACCCGACCGAGATAAAACGTCTATTCGAAGCATTGGAACATAAGGCAGGCCCTTTGACAGTGGTGTTTCAGCCACACCGATTTTCCCGCACACTTCAATTCAAGGATGAGTTCGCTCAAGTGCTATCCGAGGCTGATCGCGCAGTTATAATGGAGGTCTATGGTGCTGGAGAATCGGAGATCGAAGGGGGAACCGGAACTGATATTTTTGAGGCGTATGCAGATGTATCCCCTCATAAAGACTCCTATTTTTGTGAAGATGGAGAGGCGGTTCTAGAGCAGCTGGCCCAGCTGAAATTGAATCGCGGCGTCTTGTTGTTTCTGGGTGCGGGCGATATCCAAAACGTTGCCGCCGAGTATGTGAAGACACGTTCATCGAGAAACTCAAAACCCAATACGGATTTTGCTACGGAGATAATGAGCGTTCTATCCTCTGAATCGCGATTTGCATTGAACGAGCCGCTCGCAAGCAAGACGACTCTTCGGGTAGGTGGTTCTGCCAGTTATTATGCTGAACCGGCGAGCGAAACGGATTTACAGGAACTTCTGCGCGCGGCTAAAACACACTCTATAGCAGTACACTTTCTGGGTAGAGGTTCCAATCTTGTAGTTCCCGATACCGGGGTACAGGGACTGGTCATTCGATTATCAAAACCATTTTTTCAGCAAATTGAAGTGTTAGAAGATGGTCGTGTGAGAGCTGGCGCGGGAGTGAGGCTTAAAGAGTTATGTGGATTCATGCGAAAACGAGAAATTGCGGGATTCGAATTTCTTGAAGGAATTCCGGGCAACGTCGGTGGCGCGTTAAGGATGAATGCGGGTGCCATGGGTGGTTGGATTTCTGAAGTTGTTTCCGAAACTATTTTGATGAATTATCACGGCGATATTTCGATTGTACCTTTTGAGGAACTTCATTTCGATTACCGCCATTGTCGGGAGCTCGATGATAAGATCGGATTGGGTGTTATATTTAAAGTAGGGAGGGATTCTTCTATTGATGATGTGCAGCACACCATGGACGCCTATCAGAACTCTCGAAAAGAGTCTCAACCGCGACTTCCGAGTGCCGGTTGTAGCTTTAAGAACCCAGCTGGATCCGCTGCCGGAAAACTGATAGATCAATCTGGTTTGAAGGGGTATTCTGTCGGTGATGCTGAAGTATCAGACGTCCATGCAAATTTTATCGTTAACCGTGGAAAGGCGACTGCCAAAGATGTAATAACACTGGTTAACGATTTAAGAAAAAAAGTGTACCAAAAAACCGGATATGAGCTTGAACCCGAGGTCATTTTGTTCGGTGATAAATGGCAGAACTATTTAGACCCGCTACCAACTGAGTCTAACCGTTCTCTTCCGGTTTCCCAATCCTGATATCCTTCCTACCTGCAATCCTTCATGCCACGAAAGAAAAAGACGTCCGCGCCTAAAACGACCTGGAAAAAGATCCCGCAACGCGCGGGGAAACAGACGATCACTCGAGAGTCACGTATTATTCGGATGCGGCGTCTTGTTAAGTTTGCTACGGTAAGTTTAGGGACGGGCTCACTGGTATTGGCGCTTTCATTGTTGGGTTACTATTTTGCCAAGACTCCGAAGGCTCAGGCGTTGCATGATGCTGCGTCTTCATTCGTCGAGTTAGATATTCAAACCGATGGTGTATTGCCGCCCGCTTGGATCGAATACCGCATGGCTTTATCAGAAAATTTGGGGCTGTTGCAAATTGATATGACGACTGTAAAAGATACACTCGAAAGTTACCCCCAGATCAAAGAAGCGTCTGTTGAGCGTGAGTTTCCGAGTAAACTGTGTGTCAGAGTCAGGGAACGTGTTCCAGCGTTTCGCATGAAGTTGAAGCAAGAGAGCGGTGAATTCGAAATTTACATGGTAGATGAAGAAGGCCATGTGTTTAGAAATATCCGGTTCCCAGATTACATGACGGCTGACTTACCATTTATTGCAGGTGTAGATCTGCACCAAAGTAATAGCGGTTACCACCCGATTGCTTCAGTGCCTCAGTTAGCTAAGTTGTATCAGATTGCTAAGGAGAAGTACCCTGATATCGCTCGTAGTTGG
>CALGUT010000009.1 GCA_937920335.1 uncultured Opitutales bacterium | reverse complement strand
TCTTTCATTGCGGTAAGCTCAGTATGTGCCCACTAAAAACCCAGTAGAACCTTTTTTAACAATGCCCAAGGTTTATCGCCGGATGTACTCCTTACTCTTCCAGAATTATGCTCTTTCAGGCGTCGGTCGATGTCTTCTGTCTGGCCAATATAAATGCGACCGGTGACCTGACTCTGAATTGCGTAAAGGACATTCTTCATCTTTCTACGAGGCAGAGCCAAGCTTCTCTTAAGTTTAAACATACCGAGCGAGATGACCGGCGAATCTGACCAGTGAGCGCCCAGCGCTCATCGGTTGGAAATTGTTTACTCAATTCAAAGACACGCATCGCAAGTTTGTAAGCAACTCGGTATACTTCGAGATCCTTGGCCGTTTCAATCTTCATCTAACTTCCGTCTTCTGGCTTACGTCTTCCGCCCTCCGGTCTAATATCTTAGCCGGTAGAGAATGTATTTCAGTAGCTCATTCTGCACAGCGATGAGTCCATCTTCATCTGTCCACCAGGAGTCTCTTTCATAATCCAGAGAATCGATTGAAATAATACGGATTTCGGTAGGAGCTCCGTCGAACACTCTGCGCATAACCCAACGTAAGCGACGGGTATGTATAAATTCTATGGGCACAAGTATACGTTTGGCATTATGCGCGCCCGCCCATTGTCTTAAGGCCTGCGCCTCTTCCCAGAAACTGGATACGTTCTGACCAATCAGCTGTATGGCAGCGAGGGGCACTCCTTTTTCCAATACCACCTCCTTGCAGATGTCCGTATGAGACTTTATGATACCCATCTCCTCGATGGGTGTCAGCAGAACCCGAGGGATGAGCACCGCACCCACCAACCCTCGATTGTAAACATCGGCTGCGGTAAACGTGCGGGTATTCGCACCCCCTCCAAGAGCTACGATTGCATCCGCCGCTACAATCTCTTCTTCCACTACCCAAAGGTCAGTAAACTCCCTTAAAAGGGGTTCCCGCAAAAACCAACTGACCATCAGCAGGCAGACAGAACACGCACCGAAGACTCCAAGAATCCTCAAGCAAGGATTAGCCCATGCAACGAGCGTATATCGATATAGAGTTTTAATAATTTATAGAATTGTTAAACGGAGGCTCTTTGATCGCACTCACCTTTGATTCCTAATTTTCTCATAAGCCCTCTAGCAAGAAATACCCCCACCACCTTAAAAGGAAATACTAGTATGAGGATCTGCGTCCAAAGGACTCTTGGAATGTGATGGATACCTGCTTGGATAGTACGAAAGCAGCAAAACAACCCCATGAAGTAGGCACGCATGCATACCATAGAATCTACTCCTTTTTCGGTTCTCAGAATATTCCAAATATCGATCCAACTTGTTTTTGAAAGACTCAAACAGGCAATCGGACAGAAGGCAGGCTCAATTTCCAAGATGACAGCGACTCGCACTTCGATCATATTGCGTCGTCGGGTGCGTTCATCAGCCGACGACCAGACACCGCCGTCATGGTATATATGAGCCGCCATTTTTTTGTGCTCTACAATAACCCCTCCTCGTGTGGCCAACATAGAATTAAAGTAGCGGTCCTCATTCACCAGCCAGCGCCATCGCTTTCCCCAGTTGTAAATCTTAACGTTTCTAAATACGGTCGAAACGGGCGAAATATGCTTACCAGCAATGATCTGTTCGCCCGAGAAGTACTCTAAGCCCGGTATTGAATCCTGGTTTGGCTGATCACTTTCATCTGCCGATACATTCTGCTCATACACCGCTTCAACATCATGAGCAGCCATAACCGCCTCCGGATACTCAAGCAGCAATTCATATTGGCGCTGCAGTTTTCCAGCATGCGTCCAGAAATCATCCCCCTCACAAACGGCTATGAATTCACCTTTGGCTAACAATGTGAGGGCGGGGAACGGCTTATTACCCAGTGAGTACTGATTCTCATTCTGCAATATGGCCGTAAATAGACTCGGACTTTTATCAACGTAATCCTGAATAATACTGGCAGTTGCATCTGCAGACGCATCGTCGTGGATCAGAATCTCAACCGGAAACGTGGTTTCCTGAAGCAAAAACCCTTCGATCGCTTTGGTGATATAACGTTCGTGATTATACGTAATACAACAAATACTGATAAGCGGTTTGGTTCCCGAAGGCCACACCTGTTCGGCAATGGGCAACGGACGCTCTAAATGCTTAAAGTTCATAATCGCGTTTTAAAATGATACATCCACCCGTTAACGACGAACCTGCACTGCAGCGACACCCAGCGTTTTAGAATTAAGATCAATCATCAAAGAACAACCCTGGATAGTATTCAACCTGTGAGCAATGATCAGAATCGTTACTTGACCACTGAGTGCAT
This sequence comes from uncultured Opitutales bacterium, assembly GCA_937920335.1. Classification (GTDB taxonomy): domain Bacteria; phylum Verrucomicrobiota; class Verrucomicrobiia; order Opitutales; family UBA2995; genus UBA2995. Next base: position 2,725 of record CALGUT010000009.1, on the reverse strand, counting down.
TAATCGCTTTTAAAACTTCATTTTCAGTCGAAACGTCGAGCGCGCTCGTAGCCTCATCCAATATAAGCAGCGATGGCCTATGATAGAGCGCCCGAGCAAGACCGATTCGCTGCCGTTGGCCACCTGAGAGACGCACCCCACGCTCACCCACGAGGCTATTCCAGGACTGCGGAAGCTCATCCTCTATAAAATTCAATAGTTGTGCCGCAGACGCCACTTCCCGCAACCGCGAGACATCAACCTCATCCTCAGGCACCCCGAATGCAATGTTCGCTGAAATCGTATCATCAGTAAGGAAGATATCCTGAGGAACGTAGCCGATACCTGCCTGCCAACTGCGCCGGTTGTTCGGTGTTAATGGCTTTCCATCGATAAGGATACTACCCGTTGACGGAAAATGTAATCCTAGAATCAGATCGACCAATGTCGATTTCCCAGAACCCGTTTGGCCGATAATTCCGACACTCGAATTCTTCGGGATTTCAAAATTGAACCCTTCGAATACTGCCCCCGATTCACCCGGATAGCGAAAACCGACATCTTCTAACACAATATCACGCTCCCAGCTGTACGGTGGTGGACAAGAAAAACCGTCTTCCCGATTCGTTTGTTCTTCATTCATGCTTCGATCAATCGATGCAAACTCCTCATATACCTCATCAAGAGCATGCCTCGCTGTAGTCAATTGCGTAGCCGAACCGTAGAGCGCTTGTACGGCAGGCAGTAGTCGATAGCCCGCAAACGCCACGATCCCGAAAAAGGGTAGCATACTCAACAGCTCCTCACTACTCCTGGCGTATATCAGGACAACCAGCACGACTCCGCCGAACGCAAGCGGCTCAATCAGATACCGAGGACCAAAAGAGTAAACGGGCATCCATACCATAAGCTTCGCTTCTGATGCAGAGTGCGTCTCGAAACGATCCACGAAATGTTTTTCTGCTTGATGTACCTTAATCGGCTTAATACCCCCCAGAAATTGCTGGGTATTCTGCACCATTCCGCGGTAGGCAATCTTGACCCCTGCAGCAATCGCTTTTCTTCGCCCCCCAAGGATGCGAAACACAATCAGATAAAACGCCCCAAATACGAGTGACGCACCTGCCGCAACCTGCGGGTTTAAAATAAATAGAGTCGATAGTAAAAGGATGATCGTTACTATGCGTGTAAAACTATCAAGAAGCGGAAGAAGCACCCCATTCGTAAAGGTAGATACGTCCGCCATTACCTTCTTTAGCAATATTCCTGAATTCTCCAGCAAGAAGTCACCATAGGGGCGAAGAGCCATTTTCTTTAGCAGACCCACACGCATCGAATGCTCGATGCTCTTCGCATAAAGAACCCGAGAGACATCGGACAAAAGATTGATGATATTTGAAAGCAGCATTGTAGAAATAGCCAATATGCCAGCAGCTATTAGCAATTGCTCGTCACTTAAAGGAGGAAGGTAACCAAGAACCCTTCTGCCCGCACCCGAATCGCGAATAATTCCCGGATCAGAGGCCACCGCAAGAAACGGAAAAATAGAAGTGACTCCCAGGACCTGAAAAACCCCTTGAGAAATCGATATCAATAAAACTACGGAGGCTTTTCTCAGCCCAAAAGGCCGGGCAAGTGAATAAGTTCGCTTGATGAGCTCTGCCTGCACCTCAACAAACTCTGATTTAAACAATTTCTTTAGGGACAACATCACTTGGAATTGGCGTTACGCCGGACAGGCAACTTTTCAGTTACTGCATTAAAGTACGAAATCATAGACAGCTAACTATTAGAAAGATGAACCATTACATCGCAGATCTTATCGACGTCTTCCAACTTAAGATCAAAGTAGGTAGGCAGCGTGAGAATCCGTGAAGATACGCCCCGTGCAACACTGAGCGGATCACTCACCGGGACTTGCTTGTAACAAGAGTAATCACAAACAAGCGGGTAAAAATAACGCCGTACTATGATCTTAAATTCTCGCAGCCTGTAAAAAAGGTCATCCCGGCTCATCCCAAATTCATCTTCAACCACTTCGACAGGAAAATAGGAATAGTTTAACGTTGCCTCAGGCTCCCGACAGGCTTGAAAGCGCAAACCCGGAATACCTGAAAGATGCTGTTTATACCGTTCAGCAATTGTTCGCCCTTTTTCAATTACGCGATCTATATGCTCCAAGACAGTAACGCCCATCAGGGCTTGAATCTCGTTCATCTTGGCATTGGTCCCAGGCATTACCACTTCTGTTTCACCTTCGAAACCGAAGTTCTTAAGGTAATCAAATGTTTGCTTAAGCGCTGAATCTCGAAAAACAAGCATCCCACCCTCCAACGAATGGAACACCTTGGTAGCATGAAAACTAAACATACTCATATCCCCACAATGAGCAATAGACCGGCCTCCCACTTCCACCCCGAACGCGTGGGCCGCATCGAATATCAGCTTGATATTATGGCGCCTTGCAATATCGGCTAGCGCTTCGATGTTACAAGGATTCCCAAACACATGGACGCCAAGGATTGCGGTCGTCCAGGGAGTGATCGCAGCCTCCACCTTATCGGGATCCATGTTATAGGTATCAGGATCAATATCCACAAATACTGGTCTGATCTTGTTCGCATACAGCGCATGAGTCGTGGCAACAAATGTGAACGGAGTCGTAATCACTTCACCCGTGATACCCATCCCTTGAAGACCCAACTGAAGCGCTAAAGTCCCATTATTAAACAGACACACATTATCA
>CALGUT010000008.1 GCA_937920335.1 uncultured Opitutales bacterium | reverse complement strand
GAAACAAGAAAACTTTGGAAAAAATGAATAAGTCGTTGGGTGCTTCGTCCAAATAGACGATGAAACAAAAGAATAAAACGGTGAGTATGCCTCGGTTGCAGATGGTAGACCGACTGATCTATTTATGAGTGACTACGAGAACATCGTCGAGGAGCACTACAAGAACCTCTATTATTTTGCGCTCAATATGACGCGGAATGGAGCGGATGCTGAGGATCTGGTTCAGCAGACCTATCTCAAACTGGCCAAGAACATTTCTAAGATTCGAGACCTTTCCAAGGTGAAGAGCTGGTTGTTTTCAACCTGCTATCGGCAGTTTATCGACCAAAAGCGGAAAGTTAATCGCTATCCTGAAGTTCAATATGAAGAAACCTCAACTGACTCTCTCATGGCAGAACCTTCAAGTATAGGCGGCGGGGTAGACTCCGCTGCGGTGGTGACTGCCCTGAAATCTCTCAAAGAGTCATTGAGAGTTCCACTCACTCTTTTTTACTTCGAGCATCAAACCTACCAGGAGATTGCGGAAATTATGGAATTGCCGCTGGGGACCGTGATGTCGCGCCTCTACCGGGGAAAAGCCGAATTGTATAACCAACTGAAAGACCCGCAGGCTGCTGCGGAAAAAGGAAATATTTAAACGCTACCGATCATGGATATTAAAGAAGCAAAACAAGTGCTCAGTGCCTATCAAAGTGACAAGGATCACTTTTCAGACCCGCACATGCTGGAGGCGCTCAGTATGCTCGATAAGGAACCGGAGTTGGCAGCCTGGTTCGATAATCAGTTGGCATTCGATCGTCAGGTTCACGAAGCGCTCGAGGAGGTTCCGGATATTGGAGGCCTGAAAGACCGAATTATGAATGATTATCGCAAAACCCAAAAGGGTAGGGTGATTCGCTACATTCGCTGGGCATCCGCTATCGCTGCTGTTCTTCTGTTGGGTGTGGCTGGGTTTTTCGGTTACGTATCGAATTACAATAGTAAGATGCACGAATACGCGACGCTTCGCGAAGGGATGTCCCATTTCATTGCTGGCTCTTTCTTCACCTTGGATTTTCTCGATACCGATTTGGCAAACATCGAGCACTGGCTGGAAACAGAAGATGCTCCCGTGTTCGAGGGAGTACCGGCAGTTTTAGCTGCTAAAGAGCCGATCGGGTGCAAGAAAATGAGCTGGAAAGGACAGGAAGTGTCTCTCGTATGTTTTCATCTCGAGGATGGAACGATTGTCCATATGTTTGTTGCGGATCGCGATGGATTCAGTGAGGGGGCCATTGCGAATCTGGACGAAGTATTGATCAGTCACGATCTGGAGACGGGCGGTTGGACGACTGATACTCACGTCTACTTGCTGACTGGCTCAGCACCGGGGGTTACAGTTCGTGAATATTTGATCTAAAAGAGCTGATGATCGGAGAGTGGTTTAGGTCACTTCCCTGATTCTGGAAAATTGCTTATATTTAGACTATTTATCCCTTTACAAGCGTCGGCCGTAGAGCTTTTATGGTCCGCTTTTCCGCAATTCCCATGCAAAAAACAAAAAAGTCTATTGCCAAGCGTTTCAAGGTAACCGGAACGGGTAAGGTCATGCGCCGCAGCCCAAACCGTCGCCACTTGCTGTCACACAAATCTGTTAAGCAAAAGCGTCGTAGCGGACAGGATCAGGAAGCCTCTAAAGGGTTTACTAAGATTGTCCACAAGGCGTTGCCGCACAGCAACCGCACCTAGAAACACATATTAACTGACCGATCAGGCGACATTTTTATGTAGGCGGCCTGCCGGTTCTAAACTTAAAGGAAACTTAAAAACATGCCTAGAGCAACTAACGCACCCGCATCACGTAAACGCCGTAAACGCGTTTTAAAACAGGCCAAAGGCTTTTGGGGAAATCGTTCCCGCCTTTTCCGTTATGCTCACGAGGCCGTTAACCACGGCCAACAATACGCTTTCCGCGACCGGAAGAACAAGAAGCGCACTTGGCGTGCCCTTTGGATCGTCCGGATCAACGCAATGTGTCGCGCCTATGACATGAATTATAGCCGATTTATGAATGGATTGAAGAAGGCAGGGATCGAACTCGATCGGAAACAGCTTTCGGAAATGGCCATTCATGATGAGACTGCGTTCATCGCGCTCATTAATAAGGCTAAAGAAGCTCGAGGAGCTTGATCCGAGGCAAAAGACTAAGACACATTTGTTCAGCATAGCTCCATGGAGGATACACTCAAGGCCTTAGTATCCGAGGCTGAGGAAGGAATCCCATCGGTTCATACCCGCCCGGAATTTGAAGCTTTCAAAGCACGCTTTGTCGGACCTAACGGTACGTTGAAGGATGCCATGCGTGGCATGGCAAAGGTTCCGAAGGAAGATAAACCCAGAATCGGACAGTTGCTTAACAAAACCAAGCAGGCGTTGGAAGCGATCTTCCAAACTGCGCTGGATAAGATCGAAAGTGCAGAACTGGCCGCTAAGCTGGGTAAGCCGATTGATCCCTCATTGCCCAGCCCAGATCCGCTTGTAGGAAACCTGCATCCGCTGACGCAGGTGCGGAATGAGATTGTGCGTGTTCTGAAGTCCGTCGGCTTTATTGTGGCAGAAGGCCCGGAAGTTGAAACTGAGCATTTCTGCTTTGATGCTCTGAATACTCCAAAGGACCACCCGGCCCGAGATTTGCAGGATACATTCTACCTGCCAGAAGAAGCGAGAGTAGGAAATGTTTCGAAACATGCGGATGAGCGGTACCTGCTGCGGACTCACACTTCGACGGTTCAGATTCGAACGATGTTGGAGC
>CALGUT010000007.1 GCA_937920335.1 uncultured Opitutales bacterium | reverse complement strand
GGTGCGACTGACCAAATTCAGAAGGCAACCTTCGAAGGGCTGGATCATAACTACGGTAAAGCGGAAGCAAATCCAGTTTACCTTATGATGGATTCGGGGGCTCGTGGTAATCGTCAGCAGGTTCGCCAGTTGTGTGGAACTCGCGGATTGATGGCGAAACCGTCTGGAGAAATTATCGAACGTCCGATTCTTTCCTCATTTAAGGAAGGGCTTTCAGTTCTTGAATACTTTATTTCGACTCACGGTGCTCGTAAGGGTCTGGCTGATACTGCTCTTAAGACCGCGGATGCTGGTTACCTGACGCGTAAGCTTTGTGATGTCGCTATGGACGTTATCATTGCTGAAGATGATGACGGGCATCGCGACGGTATTTGGAAGCGGGCAATTCGAGAGGGGGATGAAGAGATTGTGCCTCTCGCTGATCGTATTATCGGTCGTTGTGTAGCTCAAGAGGTTCGTAATCCACTTAATCCAGACGAAGTGCTGGTAGAAGAAGCCGAGATGGTTTCTGAAAAAGTGGGACATCGCATCGAGGAACTCGGAATCGAACGGGTGAAGCTGCTTTCTCCGCTCACCTGCCGTGGAATCAACGGAATTACCGCGCGGAGTTACGGTATAAACCCCGCCACTAATAAAACAGTGGAAATGGGATCTTCGGTCGGAATCATCGCGGCCCAGTCAATTGGTGAACCTGGAACTCAGTTGACCATGAGAACGTTCCATATTGGTGGAGTTGCCTCTAACTTGTCCAAGAGTAATGATATCCAGGTTCGGAACGACGGATTTGTTAAGTTTACTGGACTACGATTTGTAGAAGTAGGTCCTGGAGTAAACGTGGTTCTCAACAAAACGGGTTCTATTCAAATTTTGGACGATGCCGACAAAGAACTAGAGACCTACGCAATTCCAGTTGGAGCTGTTATCCAGCTTGAGGATGGTGCAGCGATCACAGCTGGTACGACTCTAGCGCAGTGGGATCCGCACAATGTTCCGATTCTTTCAGAGAAAGCCGGTAAGATTGTATTCCAAGACATGATTCCCGGCGTAACCATCAAGAAAGAGCTTGATGAATCAACCGGCCGGATCGGAGTGGTCATTACCGAGCACAAAGAGGATCTGAATCCACAGCTTGAAATCCAGGATGAATCCGGCAAGACGATTGCAACGTATGCCATTCCTACGGCCGCTCAGGTGAGCGTAGGAGAAGGCGATACCATCACAGCTGGAACTTTGATCGCTAAGACACCTCGTCAGGCATCCAAAACAATGGATATTACGGGTGGTCTTCCCCGTGTGGCTGAGCTTTTCGAAGCTCGTCGCCCTAAGGAAGCTACCGAAATGGCGAAAATCGATGGAATCGTTTCGTTTGGAACGAGTGTTCGTGGTAAGAAGCGTCTCGTCGTGACCGACGAAGAATCAGGAAATGAAGAAGAGCATCTAATTGCTCATGGTAAGCATATTATTGTTCAGATCGGAGATTTGGTCTACAAGGGCCAGCATCTAACTGAGGGATCTGCTGATCCACATGAGATTCTCGATATTTTGGGCCCGACTGCTCTACAGGAATTCTTGCTTTCAGAAATTCAGAAAGTATACCGTATGCAGGGGGTAACGATTAACGATAAGCACATCGAAGTCATTATCTCTCAAATGCTTAGGAAGGTCCGTATTTCTGATCCAGGCGATACTGAATTCTTCTGGGGTGAACAGATCGAGAAGAAAACCTTCATGATCGAAAATGAAAGGATCACTGAAGCGGGTGGTAAACCCGCAGAAGGGGAGCCCATTTTATTGGGTATTACAAAAGCTTCTATTGAAACAGAGAGTTTCATTTCGGCCGCCTCTTTCCAGGAAACGACTCGTGTATTAACCGATGCCTCAACTCTAGGTAAGGTCGATGATCTCACCGGATTCAAGGAAAACGTTATTATGGGACACTTGATTCCCGCCGGAACTGGACTACCTCGTTATCGGAATCTCAAGATCGACACATTCGGCAACGAATTCGTGAGCGATGATGACTCTGACGAGGAGGTGGGCTGAGTATTTTAACCCGCTAATTTTGCCGACTGAGGCAGGTCCTTTTTAGGGGCCTGCCTCAGTCGTCTCTTTTATAAACTATTGCAAACTTTGTCCTCTATTAAAATTCAGATGAATCCCAGTTTTCATGGGATCTCAGAGGTCAAAAAGATGAATCCCAAAAAGACCAATTTAATTCTTGATTAACAACTAAGGGGTGATACTTTCCACCTCTTTTCCCAAAAATTTGTACGTATAAGAAATGCCCACTATTAACCAGTTAGTCCGCAAGGGCCGCAAAGCCGTTAAGGCGAAGTCAAAATCGCCAGCCTTAGACTCGAATCCATTTCGTCGTGGAGTATGTGTCCAAGTAATGACTCGTACGCCGAAAAAACCGAATTCAGCGATTCGTAAAGTTGCCAAAGTTCGTCTCACAAACGGTATCGAAGTGATTGCCTACATTCCTGATGAAGGACACAATCTACAGGAGCACAGCATCGTATTGGTTCGTGGAGGTCGTGTTAAAGATTTGCCAGGTGTTCGTTATCATATTGTTCGTGGCACTCTTGACTGTATGGCAGTTGATAAACGTCGTCGTAGTCGTTCGAAATACGGTGTTAAACGTCCAAAATCTTAATTAGTAGTTATGTCACGTCGTCGTAGAGCAGTAAAACGGGTTCCAATACCCGATCCTCGTTACAACAGCACTTTGGTTAGCAATTTGACTAACATGGTGATGCGTTCTGGTAAAAAATCCATTGCGCAGAAAATCGTTTATGGAGCATTCGAAATTGTCGCTGAGAAACTTGAAAAAGGTGATCCAATCGATTTGATCCTCGGAGCTTTAGAAAACATCAGACCGCGTCTAGAGGTTAAAAGCCGCCGGGTAGGGGGCGCAACCTATCAAGTACCGGTTGAAATTTCATTTGAACGTCAACAGAGTTTGGCGTTTCGCTGGTTAATCGCAGCAGCTCAAGGGCGTAGAGGCATTCCTTTCACGGAAGCGCTAGCTCTCGAGATTGTTGATGCGTATAACAGCACAGGAGTCGTTGTGAAGAAGCGTGAAGATACGCATCGCATGGCCCAAGCTAATCGTGCATTCGCGCACCTACGCTGGTAAGGAATTCCTATGGGCTTTTCCGACATATCTCCTTTGAACTCGCCTGAGCGCGAGTATCCGCTGGAGCGTACTCGGAACATTGGCATTGCCGCCCATATCGATGCCGGAAAGACGACCACAACTGAACGGATACTTTACTACACGGGCGTCGTCCACAAAATAGGTGAAGTACACGAAGGAACAGCTGTAACTGACTGGATGGCCCAAGAACGTGAGCGTGGTATTACGATCACTTCCGCGGCAATCTCCTGTTCATGGAAGACCACGACTGGACCGTTTGCTGATCTACAGCACCGCATCAACATTATTGATACTCCCGGGCATGTAGATTTTACGGCTGAGGTGGAACGTTCCCTCCGAGTTTTGGACGGAGCTGTTGCAGTTTTCTGTGCAGTAGGAGGCGTTCAACCGCAATCTGAGACGGTTTGGCGTCAGGCCGACAAGTATCAGGTCCCCCGTATTGCTTTTGTTAATAAGATGGATCGGGTTGGCGCGGATTTTTTCAGCGTTATTGAGGAGATGAAAAGTAAGTTGGGCGCCAATGCGCACGCGCTTTACCTCCCGATCGGTGCCGAAGAAGATTTTAAAGGAATGATCGATCTTGTAGCGATGAATGCGATCGTTTTCGATGAGTCCGACGAGCTCGGCGTGAAATACGAGATACAGGATATTCCTTCTGAATTAAAGGCACAGGCAGAATCATATCGTGAGGCTCTATTGGAAGCACTTTCCGATCACGATGATACGGTAGCAGAGAAATATTTGGGGGGAGAAGAGCTCACTGAGTCTGAGGTGAAGGCTGCGATTCGTAAGGCGACAACTTCTATTAATTTTATGGTAGTCATCCCTGGGTCAGCATTTAAGAATAAAGGAGTACAAAGACTGTTGGATGCAGTGATCAATTATCTTCCGTCTCCTTTGGACCTCCCTCCGATGGAAGGGCACAATTCAGCGGAAGAAACGGTTGGATTGAGCCCCGATGATAACGCTAAGTTTGCGGGACTGGTGTTCAAACTCTGGACCGACCCATTCGTAGGTAAACTCGTATTTTGTCGTATTTATTCCGGAAAACTAGCGAAGGGAACCCAAGTCTACAATCCACGGACTCGCAAGATGGAGCGCGTTAGCCGTCTGTTAATCATGAAGGCTGACGCACGTGAAGATATCGACGTCGCCTATTCCGGTGATATTTGTGCGATTGTCGGCGTTAAGAATGTAGTCACCGGTGATACCGTTTGCGATAAAGCATTGGACGTAGCTCTTGAGCCACCAACGTTTCCTGAACCCGTAATTTCTATGTCCATCGAACCGAATACGATGGCTGATCAAGAGAAAATGTCTATGGCATTGGGCCGCTTGTCTGATGAAGACCCTACGTTTCAGGTATCTTCGAACGAAGAAACAGGACAAACGATTATCGCTGGAATGGGTGAGCTTCACTTAGAAATTATCCGCGATCGTTTGTTTAGAGAATTTAAAGTACAGGCCAGAGCTGGTAAACCAGAGATCGCCTACCGTGAAACCGTATCTAAGGCGGCCAACGGTGAAGGTAAATTTATCCGCCAATCTGGAGGCCGTGGACAATATGGCCATGCCATTATAAAGATTGAACCCAAAAAAACAGGTGAAGGAATTGAAATTGTTTCCGAAATTGCCGGGGGCGTAATTCCAAAGGAGTTCATTAAGCCAACGCTTGATGGGATTCAGGAAGCAGCTCGTAACGGAGTGGTCGCCGCTTACCCTGTAGTTGATTTCAAGGTTTGCTTAGTCGACGGTTCTTTTCACGAAGTGGATTCATCCGAAATGGCATTCAAAATGGCAGGAATATTCGCCTTCAAAGATGCGATGAAGAATGCGGGCCCCAAGTTGTTGGAGCCGGTAATGAAAGTTGAAGTGACGTCTCCGGAGGATTATCAGGGAGAGGTTCTGGGAGACTTAAATCGCCGTCGCGGTCGCATCCAAAATATGGAATCTAAAACGAATGCTTGCGTTATAACATCCATGGTCCCATTAGAGGCGATGTTTGGATACGCTACGGACGTTCGTTCGCTGTCCAAAGGTCGAGCAAACTACTCGATGGAGCCTTCACATTTCGAAGAAGTTCCAAACAGCCTTCTGGAGTCACTTACACAATCTATCTATCGCGAGCCTGCTCGCACCTAAACTTTTATACATATGTCCGCTCAAAAAATACGTATTAGACTAAAGGGTTTTGATTACCGCGTAATCGATTCTTCCGCACAGGATATAGTGGAGACTGCGAAGCGCTCCGGCGCCCGAGTATCTGGCCCCGTTCCACTTCCGGTTAAGATCGAGAAGTTCACGGTTAACAAATCTCCACACGTAAATAAAAAAGCTATGGAGCAATTCGAGATTCGTACCCATAAGCGCCTGATCGACATCGTTGATCCGACTGCTCAGACCGTTGACGAATTGAAGAAGTTAAATCTCCCATCTGGGGTAGACATCTCTATTAACGTTTAATTTTAGACCATCCGAACGAACTAATTTAATTTCATAATAACTCAACGTAGGACTACTGAAAAGTGAGCTTCGGCTCAGCCTACCGCTTAGTAAAATGCTACATACACTCATTGGCAAAAAAATTGGTATGACTCAGGTCTATGACGAAGAAAATCGTCTAGTCCCAGTCACCGTTATAGAAGCTGGACCTTGTCCGGTGACTCAGGTAAAAACTGAGGAAACAGACGGCTACAACGCTATCCAAATCGGCTACACTCGCAAAAAGGGCAAGAATATGTCTGCGGGACAAAATGGTCACCTGGCTAAGGCTTCCTTGGAGGGACTTTCTCAGTTAAGGGAAATTCGTTGCGTCGATGTCCCTGAGCAAAAATTGGGTGACACGCTAACCGTTGCTGGCTTTTCTGAGGGTGCGACAGTTGATATTGTTGGCACCACCAAAGGTCGTGGATTTCAGGGAGTTGTGAAGCGTTGGAATACCAAGGGTGGCCCTGCTTCTCACGGTTCTATGTTTCATCGCCGAGTGGGCTCGATCGGTCTATGTCAGGATCCCGGACATGTATTCAAGGGGCAGATCATGCCAGGGCATATGGGTGACAAACGTCGCACCGTTCAAAACTTGAAAGTGGTTAAGGTCATCGAAGACAAGAACCTCATTCTTATTAAGGGGAGCACTCCTGGTTTTAATGGTTCACAAGTGCTAATACGCACTTCCAAGAAAACCCGCGTAGCGAAAGCCTAACAGGAGCATTAAATCATGAAACTGAAGACTTTTAAATCAGACGGATCTTCCAGCGGCGAAAAAGAATTTGCAGTCCCTTCTTTCGAAGGAGACAAAGGCGTTCAAGCCATTAAGGAAGTTGTAACAGCAATTCGCGCGAATAAGCGTCAAGGAACTGCAAGCACCAAAACTCGTGCCGAAGTTCGTGGTGGTGGTAAAAAGCCATTCCGCCAAAAGGGTACCGGTATGGCTCGCCAAGGTAGTAGTCGTTCGCCGATAAACTCTGGTGGTGGTGTTGCTATGGGACCTAAACCCCGCGATTACTCCAAGAAAGTAAATAAAAAGGTCAAGGCTCTCGCATTTCAGCGGGCCCTCTTCGACCGTGTTATTGATGGTTCTTTGGTAGTTATCGAAGAATTTAAGGTGGCTGAAGCGAAAACGAAACTGTTCGTAGAAGTGCTTAAGCAAGTTGTTCCCGCTCGTGGATCTATTCTTATAGTGGACGGAGAATTCCAGGAGCCAGTCATTTTGGCAGCACGCAATATTGCTTCCGTTGATTTGGAAGAAGCTGCTTATCTCAACACGCTCCAACTTTCGCTGTATGGCACTATTGTCATAACGGAAGCAGCACTTGTCATTCTTATGAAACGGATGGAGGCCGACAACTCATGAAACCTGCAGATCAAGTATTAAAAGAATTTAGTATTACAGAGAAATCCAATATCCTGTCCTCCAATCTTGGACAGTATACGTTCGAAGTCTTTACCGATGCGGACCGGATCTCTGTTAAACACGCCGTTGAAAAAACCTTCAATGTATCCGTGACCCGCGTAAACATTCTTAACCGTAAGGGTAAGAGAAAGAGTGATCGTAGACGTCGTGGCAAATTCGGACAAAAATCGTCCATCAAGAAGGCCATCGTTTCTTTGAAAGACGGCGATACCATCGAAATAGTATAACGCTTACCGTAATTTCCAAATGGCACTCGTAGAAAAAAGACCCATTACACCCAGTCAGAGGTTTTATAAGCAGAATAAACAGGAACTGTCTAAGAATGGTCCTGAACGTCGCTTAACTATCCACAAGAAACGTTCTAGTGGAAGAAACGCCTATGGCCGTATCACATCACGTAGACGTGGAGGCGGACATAAACGCCACATCCGGATCATTGATTTCCGTAGAGAGAAACTTGATATTCCTGCCAAGATTCAGGACATCCAGTATGATCCAAACCGTTCTGCTAACTTGGCACTGCTTGCCTATGCAGATGGTGAGAAGCGGTATATCATTGCCCCGCGTGGGTTGGAGATCGGCGATACCGTCGTTGCTTCAGAAACCTCTCGTGACATCACTCCTGGTAATTCTCTGTTACTTTCAAATATTCCTCCTTCCACGAAGATACACAACATAGAGTTGATTCCTGGAAAAGGTGGGCAAATGGCTCGTTCTGCTGGAACGGCTGCGCAGCTTATGGGCCTGGATGGTGGTTATGCTACGGTCAAGTTACCCAGTGGAGAGATTCGTCTCATCAATCTTAGATGTCGTGCCACGATTGGTGAAGTTGGTAACAGCCAACACCAAAGTCGGACGATCGGAAAGGCTGGTAGATCTCGCTGGTTGGGTAAGCGTCCACGCGTTCGTGGTGTTGCCATGAACCCTGTCGATCACCCCATGGGTGGTGGTGAAGGACGTACCTCAGGCGGAGGACACCCAACATCTCCTT
>CALGUT010000006.1 GCA_937920335.1 uncultured Opitutales bacterium | reverse complement strand
CTTTACCTGCTTTCAGGAATACTGATCTTAAACGGACAGGAAGCTCCGACTGCCCCAGCTGAAGCGAACCAGACAGAAGACGAGAGCAAGGACGAAAATGAGAAAACCATAGCAGAAATCACAGAAGACAGTGACTTAATCGAAGGGCTACTGGATTTTTACAGAGACCAAAAAACGGGTGAACTTCGTCTACTGCTCAATGCAGACCAACTCGACCGAGAATATCTTTACTTTTCATACACCGAAAACGGGGTTTCAGACGCTGGATTCCTTACCCGAGGAGCCTACCAAATAGCTAACGCTAAGGTGTTCGTTATTAGACGGTTCTTTGATCGCCTGGAATTCATTGAAAAAAACACGAACTACTACTTCGATCCAAACAACGCTATCTCCAAAGCAGAAAATGCCAACATCTCCCACTCGGTTTTCTATCAAGAAAAAATTGAAGCGGAAGACGAGGAAACCGGTGATATTTTGATCAAAGTGGACGGTCTGTTTCTGGCAGAATCGTTCTATCAAATATCTCCCCTGCCAAACCCCGACAAAAAACCACATGAAGTGTTTTCATTGGGTAGCTTGAGTAAAGACAAGTCCAAGATTCGAGACATTAAGAATTACCCGGAGAACTCGGATATCATCGTAGAATACGTTTTTGAGAACGCTAAACCGTTTGTTCAAGGTAGTCCCGCAGTGACTGATCCTCGCAATGTCAGCGTAGTCGTGCAACACTCCATTCTGAAAGCCCCGAAAAACCCAATCGAACCTCGGTTTGATGATCCTCGTGTCGGATATTTCGGTCACCAGGTAACAGACCTTACGTCGACAGATGTCGCGCCCTATCGCGACGTAATCAAACGCTGGAGACTCGAAAAGAAAGACCCACAAGCGGATTTATCTGAGCCCCTAGAACCTATCGTTTTCTGGATAGAGAATACAACGCCCATCGCACTTAGACCGATTATCCAAAAGGCCGCTTTGATGTGGAATGAAGCGTTTGAAAAAGCCGGATTCAAAAATGCCTTCCAGATTAGGATTCAACCCGATGATGCCGATTGGGACGCTGGCGATATACGATACAACGTCATACGCTGGGTATCCTCACCCAACCCGTTTTACGGAGGCTACGGACCGAGTTTTCACGACCCAAGGTCTGGTGAGATCCTTGGTGCCGATATCATGCTGGAACATGCCGTCATTGGGTCACGCTTGCTGACGTCCGACGTTCTAGGCGACGGCACCACCAGTCATCCGGGGCACCATCCACAGAATTGCATGGCCTCAATGCATGCTCGCAACGAAACCTTGTTTGGCATGGCGGCCCTTGAAGCACTCGGCGCAGACTCAGAAGAAAAAGAAAGACTGCTCGAAGAATTTCTCTACTTCCTGACGCTCCACGAGATAGGACATACACTCGGCCTCAATCACAATTTCCGATCCAGTTACCTACACTCGCTTGAGAACATCCACGATACCGACGCCACCAACCCCATAGGCCTTTATGGCTCGGTCATGGACTACCCCGCCGTGCCATTCGCCCAACCCGGCGAAGAGCAAGGTCAATACTATACGACGCGGCCTGGTCCCTACGATCAGTGGGCTATAGAGTTTGGTTACAAACAAGTGGACGACCAAGAAGAGCTCGAAGTAATTCTCGCCCGATCAACGGATCCCGAACTTGCGTTTGCAAATGATGCTGACGATATGCGGTCGCCTGGCAAAGCCATCGACCCAAGAGCCATGATCAATGACCTCACAAGCGATCCCATTGGCTTCTCCATTGACCAGGTAGCATTGACCAAGGCCGTTCAACCGCGATTCCAGGAACGCCTCCTGAAAGATGGGGATTCCTATCAGTACCTCCTCAACGGATACAATCTTAGCATACGTCGATTTCGCGATGCGGTTACCTCCATCTCACGACACATAGGTGGCATCTACGTCGAACGGGCCATGGTGGGACAGTCAGGAGCTCAAGCACCCCTAACTCCCGTGGCATTAACCGATCAAAAACGCGCCATGAGCGCATTGAGAACCCACCTATTTGCCCCAGACGCTTTCGATGCATTTGACGACTCCGCGGACCTTCTTCTTGCGCAACGCAGAGGGTTCGATCACTACGAGACAACAGAGGATCCCAAATTGCACGAAATGGCACTTTCCACCCACAAGAGCATCCTGAACCACCTGCTCCACGCCCGAGTCCTGGCAAGAATCACCGATAGCACCCTCTACGGAAACGAATACTCGGTCGATGGATTCCTCACAGATTTGACGGACGCCATTTTTGAAACTGATCTGACCGGAGACGTGAACACATTTCGCCAGAACCTCCAACTCGAGTACGTCGATCGCCTGATCATGCTAGTGGAAGGAAACGACTACGATCAGATAGCCCAATCAATGGCCCTCAACCGACTTCGTTGGATAGAAGACAATATCGAATCCAAGAGAACAGATAGTCTCTTAACCAAGGCTCATCGGGAGCATTTAATCTATAAGATAGAATCTGGGTTGGACCCAAAGAAATAAGTGCGTCGTTGAGATAAGGTTTGCGCGCTTATATAGCAGGGCTACTCTTGAACAACTCCGAATCGACGCCTCAAGAGATTCGAATTATCAATCCGTCATATCTCCATGAATCGAATCCTCCAGCTCATTAGCATCCTGCTATGCACAATCTTACCGACTGCGTATGCACAGGAAGACGCCAATCAAAGGCCTCCACCGTGAGCAACCGAGGATCCACGCTTTGATAAACGCGACGGTTGTTACCGAACCTGGTAAGCAGATTGACGGCGCAACCATTATCTTACGCGATGGATGGATTGAAGCGGTCGGCGAAAACGTAAAGATCACTGAAGATGCG
>CALGUT010000005.1 GCA_937920335.1 uncultured Opitutales bacterium | reverse complement strand
TTTGCTCGGTTGGAAAAACTCGACGCTCATGGTAGATCTGTATCTATTCGGGCGCAATAACGAGTTAATCGATCTCTCTGTATGAAACCGAATCCGTCTATTTCCGCCCGGGCGCTTGCCCATGTCCAAGCATTGGATTCCTATGTCCCCGGAAAGCAACCACAGGATACAGGTTGGATTAAACTGAATACGAATGAGAATCCGTATCCTCCGAGCCCAGATGTCAAAAAGGCGATTGCATTGATTTCAGGAGATTCTATGCGAAAGTATCCCAGTCCAATTAGTGCTGGTTTGCGCGAGAAACTGGCTCATCATTATGGGTTGCCGGGCCCTGATTGGGCCTTTGTCGGAAATGGGTCAGATGAAATTCTGAATCTGCTAATGCGTGTGTTTTGCGACTCGGAAAAAAGTGGGGGATATATGGTGCCCAGTTACTCTCTTTATCCGGTGTTGCTCTCGATACAAAACAGTGAGCCGGTTAAGGTTCGCTATGATGAGTCGATGGTATTTCCGACAGATGAGGTCGTAAACTGTGGGGCAAATATCTTCTTTTTAACGTCTCCGAATGCTCCGACTGGCGTAGCCATTCCAACGGATACGATTCGAGATTTGGCGTCCCGGTTTCCTGGAATAATCGTTGTGGATGAAGCCTATGGATCTTTCGCCGATGAAGACGCTATCGGGTTGATCCAAGAATTTCCTTCTTTGTGTGTGACTCGGACTTTCTCCAAATCTCACAGTTTGGCGGGAATGAGAATCGGTTGTCTAATGGGTAATCCGGAGATGATTGAGCTCCTGGATAAGGTCAGGGACAGCTATAACGTAAACTTGGTTTCTCAGGTGGCTGGACTAGCGGCTATCTCTGATACCAGCTATTACGAAGGATTGATTGAGGATATTAAGCGAACCAGAGATCAATATATACGGGAATGTAGAGCTCGGGGTTGGTTTACCTATCCGTCTCAGGCCAACTATATTTTCACTAAACCGGTCAACGGGGCGGGCGAAATAGGTGTCGAGGTCGCTAAATCGTTGTTTGACTTTCTTCTCACGCGAAAAATTCTAGTGCGGTACTTCGGGTCTGATACTTTGACCGATTCTTTTCTAAGAATCAGCGTCGGTTCCGAGAATGAAATGTTAATCTTAAGTGAAGCGATCGACCAATGGCTGAAAAACGCATAGTTTCCATCTCTCGAAAGACAGCAGAGACTGATATCGCATTGACGATAAACCTCGATGGTACGGGTGAATACGAAGTGGAGACAGGGATACCTTTCTTCGATCACATGCTTTGCCTATTTGCCAAACACGGCCTATTCGACCTGAAGCTTAAAGCGGTGGGAGATATTGATGTCGATTATCACCACACGGTTGAGGATGTTGGAATCGTATTGGGCGACGCCATCAAGCAAGCATTGGGCAACAAGTTAGGGATCCGCAGGTATGGTTTTTTCATTTTACCGATGGATGAGTCTCTCGCCCGCGTCACGATGGACCTAAGCAATCGGCCATTTTTGCAGTATGATGTCCAATCACCGACTCATTACATCCGGGATTTCAATATCATTCTGGTGAGAGAGTTTTTTCAGGCTGTTGTGAATAGCTTGAGTGCAAATATCCACTTGAAAATAGAGTATGGTGATGAGCCACACCATATCGCAGAAGCCTTGTTTAAGTGTTTCGCGCGTGCCTTGGACATTGCATCATCAATCGACCCCCGGATGGAGGGAAAATTACCTTCTACAAAGGACATGCTGACCTAGGAGGAGTTCCGTGAAGCCTAAATTAGCAGTTATCGACTACGGTATGGGGAACCTTCGTAGTGTATCTAAAGCCTTCGAATCTTGTGGAGCCGACGTTACTTTGGTGACTTCCCCGGATCAAATAGAGGGGGCCTCTGGATTGGTATTGCCGGGTGTAGGCGCTCTTGGAGACTGTATTGAAGGTCTTCGTGCCTGTAATCTGGTTGACGTTGTAAAAAGCTGGATTTCTGAAGATCGACCATTCTTTGGCGTATGCCTTGGTTATCAGGCTTTGTACGATTTTTCTGAGGAAGGTTCTGTCCAGGGGCTCGGTATATTTCCCGGACAAGTGAAACGGTTTCATTTGCCTGCGGAGTATAAGGTCCCTCACATGGGGTGGAACGCGGTAGAATTCAAGGATGCAAACGATCCGATTATTGAAGGACTTTCTTCGGGAATCGACCAGTTTTATTTTGTTCACAGCTACTACGTCTCTCCTGAAGATAGTGAGTCAGCGTTCTTTAAGACGGAGTATGGAGTACCATTTGCGAGTGGAATAAAGGTCGGAAACTGCATCGCGACCCAATTTCACCCTGAGAAAAGTCAGGCAAAAGGTTTACAGTTGTACGGAAACTTTCTGAAATTAGTTGAAAATAACTAATCAGTCGTGAGTATTTTACGTTCTTAGAAGGAACTACTTATATCAGCTTCATCATATGTCAGAAACAGTAACCATTTCCATAGACGGTAAAAACTACCAGTATCCGGTTATTTCCGGAACTGAGGGTGAAAAAGCGGTAGATGTTCGTACCTTGCGGGCAGATACTGGATACATCACGTTTGATGACGGATATGGGAATACCGGATCTTGTTTGAGTGATATTACTTTTATTAACGGTGAAATCGGCATCTTACGCCACCGGGGTATTCCGATAGAAGAACTTGCTGAGCACTCATCTTTCCTGAGTACCGCTTATCTGGTTATCTATGGTCACCTTCCTTCTAAAGATGAGTCTAAAACGTTTAGCGATTTGATCGCCAGTAATGCGGCTCTTCATGAAGATATCCGGCATCATTTTTCTGGATTCCCGGTTGGTTCTCATCCCATGGCGGTCTTAAGTGCG
>CALGUT010000004.1 GCA_937920335.1 uncultured Opitutales bacterium | reverse complement strand
ATGACTCACCTGTAGACTTGTCTTCGAATAAACAAGTACCTGCGATTCAGCGGGGATATCAAACGTTTCAAGAAAGTCCTTCAAATAACCGGACCTACCCTCGGCCTTCCACTCTCCTGCTCCAGACTTGAAGAAATCTGCCACCGAATCGATAGCCTCCGAGTCATTATAGTTGATCGGCTCTGCATCATAAATAGCAGCCGCCCAAGCCGATGTACACGACAACGATAGAACGAAGAGTAAACGTTTCATGGGAAGCATACGGAAACTCACACTCAGTTCACCTGACGGTCAGTTCCCTCGAGTTGATTCAGGGCACGGTTAATCACCCGCACCACGTATTTCCCTTTCGCATACAGCTCTTCCCGAGGGACGAGTGCAGCATGCATGGCTTCCTTAGCCGCAATCGCTTGCGTATCCATTTCATCTAATACAATCGCCGCATGTAGTCGCTCCCATTGTTCGCCGGTGTCCAGTTCCTTAATTAATGTCGGAATAGCCAGATCGGAAAAGCCTAAACGGGCCAGTGCACGAGCCGATGCAGTACGAACAACAGAAGATTCATCCTTAAGCGACGCTTTCATAAGGTCTGCTGAACCGGCTGCAGGACGCCCAATATTTCCAACACCAACCGCTCCCCAGTAGCGAATCGCCGCATCCTGATCCTTCATTGCTGCTTCAAGCTTGGGCAACGCGTCGATTCCGTTGGATGCCGCCGCTGCTATATCCGCCAGTCGGTCTGAGAATGTCTCATCACTGATCTGACGTAAAATACCGTAGCGATGTCCAAGTGTTTTCTCTCGCTCGACCAAAATAGGCTCTGCCAGAAGACCGGTATCACGGGTTTCTTTGACCCACGCTAAATGGGCCCCACGCATACGCTCCAATGTATTCTGATACTCCGGTGTATCGGCCAGATTATTCAGCTCATGAGGATCGGCATAGGTATCATACAATTCCTCAACTGGCTTGGTCGGAGAGAAAAAATAGTTGGCCGCCGGTCTCAGCGTCCCTGCCTCGTGCCGTGATCTAAGTTCCTGCATGGTCGCTCCTTTTTCGGGTGTATTCATGTACTGATAGAACGTCTTCAAAGGCTCGTAATTCCGGATATATTTGTAGCGGTGATCTCTCGCCATACGAATAATATCGTAGCGCTCGTCCATACGATCTCTCGCCCCAAACACATAACTGCGAGCTGAATTCGGATTCTCCCCTAAAAAGGCCTGCCCTTGCATGATTTCTGGAATAGAAAGACCTGCCAGCTTCAGCACCGTCGGCCCCAAATCAATGGAGCTCACAAGACGATCCGTAACCGTTTTGGGAATGCCCTGGCCTTCTACCCGGAACTGCTCAGGTATTCGGACAATTAGCGGAATCCGTGTGCCTGAATCATAGAGCCACCGCTTGGCCCGTGGTAGTCCTACACCGTGATCGGACCAATAGAAAATGATCGTATTTTCATAGAGTCCATCATCTTTCAACTGCTGAATAAGATCACCCGCCCAGGCATCCATCGCAGTGATCAATTCATAATTCCGCTTCCAGTCTTCGCGCGCTCTGGGCGTATCCGGATAATAAGGGGGAAACGTAGTCAGCGCATTCGGGTCCTGCCGCTGGTCCGGAGTTAGATTTTTAGTTACCTCTTCATACTTCGCCGTGCCCGCGATCCCGCTTTCGTGACAGCCAGTAAAATTGAATACTGAGAAAAATGGTTGGTCTTTATCGGTGCGTTTTCGCCAATGCGCTTTTGAACTCGAATCGTCCCAAGTCTCTTTAGGCGTTTCGAACTGATAATCCTCCTTGCTATTGTTGGTGCAATAATAGCCAGCCTGCCTCAAGTAGGTCGGAAACGGTTTTACCTCATCGGGTATTAGCGCATGACCACGCATGTGCTGAGTCCCGATCGTCGTTTGATACATGCCCGTGATGATTCCACTCCGACAGGGCGCGCAGACGCCTGCGGTAGTAAAAGCATGCGTGTAACGCATACCCTCCGAGGCCAGTTTATCAATATGGGGCGTTATGGCATGCGGATCTCCGTAGCAGCCGAAATGGCCATTAATATCTTCCGCACTAATCCAGAGAATATTGGGACGATCAGATCCAAAACAGGTCAGCGAAAATGAAGCGCCAAGACAGGCGAGCAGGGTAATAACTGTTTTCATGGGCAGTAACTTAGGCACCCAGTTCTAGATGGTCCGACCTCCAGATCAAGGCCCAATAGGATCTTTGTCATAACTAACACCCATTATTCCTTCTGAGTATCATCTCCTCTAATAAGTTGCATTTCCCTTTTGAGACTCCCTACGCTCGCACCATGAATCGAGGTACCCATGACAGTCTGGCTGACGAGCGTAACGAG
>CALGUT010000003.1 GCA_937920335.1 uncultured Opitutales bacterium | reverse complement strand
ATACCTATTTGTTCAAGCTCAAACGAGGAAATGCGAAGCCGGTTCCCGTTCCATTTGAGGGTGTAGTGCCTGAATTGGTGCGGACAGCCAGAGAATCCAGTAGCGATGGCTATCGTGCGCGGATGGTGGCTTATCAAATCAGTCAGACTTGTGAAGACTGTGAAGGATATCGACTGAATGCGGTCGCTCGTAACGTGTTTATCGATGGAATGAGTTTTAACGAATTCATGGCGATGCCGATTGAGGAAGCATTCGTTTGGGTTAGAAAACGTCGAGCTGATTGGATTAAGCTGAAGCAGTTTGAGGAGATTGTGACGGGTCTGGATCAACGCTTGGAATTTGTTGATGAGGTCGGCTTGGGCTACTTAAACCTGCAGCGGGAATACAGCACATTGAGTGGAGGTGAATCGCAGCGTGTGCGACTGGCAACTCAGCTTGGAATGGGATTAGTTGGGGTTATTTATGTGTTGGATGAGCCATCGATCGGTCTGCATCCCCATGACAATGAAAAGCTGATCCAAACATTGCTTGAACTTCGAGATCGTGGAAACGCCGTTGTTGTGGTCGAGCATGATGAGGATACTATGAAGCAGGCAGATACGCTGATCGAGTTGGGGCCGGGAGCTGGTATAGAAGGTGGTCATCTTACATTTTCTGGAACGCCGGAAGCGTGTATGGCTTCCAAGTCCTCGCGCACAGGTCCTTACTTGAGTGGTCGACTGACCGTTATGAAAAACAGTCCTACTCGTCTTAATGAGGATCGTTTTTTAAAGATCCATAAGGCGAGTGAGCACAATCTGAGAGAAGTCGATGCTACCTTTCCGGTCGGATCACTTACCTGTGTGACTGGAGTTTCAGGGTCAGGTAAGTCTACCTTGGTTAATGGCATTCTTGCGAACGCAGCGGCCTTTAAATTGAACCGCGCAAAAACAATCGCGGGAAAACATCAGAAAATTACAGGTCTCGAACATTTTGTACAAGTGGTGCGCGTCGATCAGTCGCCAATCGGTAGATCTCCCAGATCCAACCCCCGCAACTTACATAAAGCTTTTTGATTTATTGCGGCAGGCTTTTTCGCAGGCACCTCTGTCCAAGGTACGTGGGTACAAGCCAGCGAGGTTTAGTTTCAACGTATCTGGAGGGCGTTGCGAGCGGTGCCAGGGCGCTGGCGTTATCAAGCTGGATATGCAGTTCCTCGCAGACACGTACGTCGATTGCCCGAGTTGTCGGGGGCAACGTTACAACCGGGAGACTCTCGAAGTGAGGTTCAAAGGTTTTACAATTGCGGATATCCTGAATATGTCAGTTCGGGAGGCCTTGGAGGTGTTTAAGCATTTCCCAAAAATTTCCCGTAAATTGGAAACACTCGATTCAGTGGGATTGGGTTACATTAAACTGGGTCAGCAGGCAACGACCTTGTCTGGGGGGGAGGCTCAACGCATAAAGTTATCACTAGAGTTGAGTAAGACCGAGCAAGGGGCTTCCCTTTATGTTTTGGATGAGCCAACCACGGGGCTACATTGGATCGATATCCAGCTCTTGATGGATCTACTACTAAAATTAAGGGATAACGGAAACACGATCATTATCATCGAGCACAATCTGGATGTGATTAATTTGGCTGACTGGATTGTCGATCTGGGGCCGGGGGGTGGGTCTCATGGTGGCGAGGTCGTGTATGAGGGGCCAAGGAGTGAGCTGGAATTTTCGAAGAAGTCTCTGACTGCCAAGTCATTAAAGGCCTCTGGAAAACGAGTCTAGCTTATCCAGGTCTTGAAGAGAGTTAACACGATGAGTGATTTGTCTTGGAACTGTCGGGTATTGTAACTTATCCCATTGAGGAGATGCAGATGAAGTGGCTTATTTTTCTTGGACTATTTTTCGTGTCTCTGAGTGTATCCCTGGCAGCAGAACTAGAAGTAATCTGGCCGACTGAACATCCTCCCGATGATATGCGGGAATCGTTTTATTCCCGCTTACAGGCTACGGCCTCAAATGAGATCCAATCTGGAAACTTTGGCTGTGTTCGAACGAATGGTCATCAGTTCCACGAAGGTGTCGATCTCCGGGCGATGACGAAAGATAGTCGAGGTGAAGCAACCGATATCGTTCGATCAGTATTGCCGGGAGTTATCGTTCATACAAATGCCGTCCGCGGTAAGTCGAGCTATGGTCGTTATGTGGTTATTGAGCATTTTGATCGGGAAATGAGTTTTTTGACCCTGTACGCTCACTTAGCGTC
The DNA here is from genome assembly GCA_937920335.1 of uncultured Opitutales bacterium. Taxonomy (GTDB): domain Bacteria; phylum Verrucomicrobiota; class Verrucomicrobiia; order Opitutales; family UBA2995; genus UBA2995. The sequence goes on along the minus strand of CALGUT010000003.1, from coordinate 8,049 downwards.
GATTGACAAAGGAATCGCTCGAGGCGCGAAGGTTGAGGGCGGACAACGAATTGCTGTGATGGGGCGTTCGGCCTCTTACACGATTCCGAAGCAGCGTGCTCATCTGCATTTTGAGGTATGTTTGCGTCTAACCGATAGTTTTCAAAGCTGGTACAAGTGGAAAAAATTCGAATCAAAGAATGACCATGGTATTTTCAATGGGATGAATCTTGTAGGTATCAATCCGGCATTGTTTTTTGAAGAAACCCAGTGGGAAGGTACTGATACGATTCGGGAGGTTCTCGAAGCTGAAGATACGGCATTTACTATTATGGTATCTACGAATCAAGTGCCCGATTTTATTAAGCGTTATCCGGCGCTCGTGAATGGCGTTATTTCCGAAGAAGATCTGGCTGGCTGGCGAGTGGAGTTTACCTACTACGGTGCTCCAAAAAAATGGACTCCGTTGGTGTCTAAGAGTGGAGATATTCAGCAGGGAAAGCTTGCTCTTGTTGATTATAATAAAGAGCTGCTAGCTAGCGATGCGTGTCGCAAAATGATACGCTTTCGCAATGGCAAGCCTACGATTGGTCCCGGACTGCAAACATCGCTGCAACTGTTGTTCGGATTTCGTTGATCATGGAAATTATCGACTTTGACGCCTTTTTGGCGGTTGAACTGCGTGTTGGTAAGATCGTTTCAACAGAAATGTTTTCTGAGGAAAAAAATCCAGCTTATATTCTGCAAGTAGATTTTGGCCCAGAGACAGGAGTCAAGAAGTCGAGTGCTCAAATCACTTAGTTGTATGAGATGAGTGACCTAGTAGGCAAACAGGTGGTGGGGGTGGTGAATTTTCCAGCCAAGCAGATCGGTCCGATTAAGTCGGAGGGTCTGGTCACCGGGTTTCATGATGAAGAAGGTGGGGTTGCGCTGTGTGTTCCAGACAAGGCGGTTCATTTGGGCACGAAATTATTATAGATGAGTTCTTATTATTGAGCTGCCAATCGTAGTCGTCTATTTCGCGTATCCACATCTTGGATAAGTAGTGAAAGGTCGTGGTTTATTGGTGTGCCATCTGAAACCTGAAGTTCACCCTGGACATAAACGCTTTCAATGTTGCTGGCGTTGCACGCGAAAACGAGAGTTGCGTATGGATCGAAGATGGGCCCCGTGATCGGGGATTGCGGATCAATAATTAGTAGATCAGCTAGCTTACCAGGCTCTAGACTACCTACCTTGTCAGAGACCTTAAGCACCTCAGCAGTCCTTAGCGTGTGAAGCCGAAGGAGATCGATCGGTTGTAGCCCCTTTGAGTTTTCTTCTCTCATTCGGGTTGCGTAGAGTCCCATGCGCATGTTTTCGAAGGGATCGGAAATATCAGCACTCGCTTGTCCATCTACCCCCATACCAACGCCAATTCCTTTTTCGATGTAAGCTGTCACATCGGCAAGGCCCGACCCCAGGCGTCCATTCGAAAGTGGATTCCAGATCATGGATGTGTTGGCCTTGGCAGCGGCGTCTTGAATTTCTTCATCGGTGTGGATGAAGTGGGCAAACGACATGCCTTCGTAAAGTACTCCTGATTCGACAAAAAATGAGAATTGGCTTCGCTCGTTCTCTTGTCTTGAGGACTGTTCCAGGTAGTGGATTTGTGTGGTGAGTCCTAGTTCTTTAGCGATGGCAAGTTCCTCAGGAAATTTTTTAGGCGTTCGTTGGTAGCCTCTGGCGTTGATGGAGAATCCGAGAACGGAGCTGTGTTCTGAAGCCTCATCCATGAGCTTTAGTAAGCGTTTTTTTGAAACGTCGGTGTCTTGTGACAGGTCCAACGCAAACGCAAAAACGAAGTTCTGTCGTGATTTTAGTCCTGCTTCATATTGTTCGAGATATTGCTCATAATCATCACCGAGCCAGTGCGAGTGATTGTAAGTGGTTGTGATACCGTGGATCAATTGGTCGATGGCACCATGTAACGTGAACGCAAAAAAGTCACCGTCATCAAAATGCTGTCCATAAACGAAATGTAGTTTTTCCAGCCATGGCCAAAGCTCACCATCAGGAGCTATTCCCCGGAATGCGCTTTGCCAGAGATGGCTATGTCCGGAAACAAATCCAGGCATGACGATCTTGCCCGTGGCATCAACGACAAGGGTGTTGTCATTGAATGAGCTTCGTGAGATTGAGCCGGTAGTGATTTCTTTGATCAAGCCGTCACTGCCGATCAGAATGTCACCGACAAAGCTGGCATCTTGATTGTCTGTAAGCGTAAGGATCGTTGCATTCGATATCAGAGTCTTACCGGCCAAAGAACTTGTGATACCAGTGATTAGTATGAAGAAAGTATTTTTCCAACAGTTGGCGCTTAGCATAGGGCTCTCGGAAAGCACAGTACATACCAAGCTAGAGGAGAATTATTAGTTCTCTCTCATTAAAACTCGGGCCCGTGACTTGACTAATTTTTGTTGATATTCTCTTTCGGGATTTCGCTACCCTGAAGTCTTCCGCTCACGATCCATTTATTGAGAGGTGTTCGTGATGCTCCCGATGTGAAATATTTAAGGGTATTGTAGAAAATATAATACTTGTTTCCAACCGGCTCGGCTGTCGCGACTTGAAATTGTTCCCACTCGTAAAAGTAAGTGGTCTTTGTTCCCGAAAGGGTAATAGTTCCGCTTAAACTCACATCTGCATCATCAAATTCCGTTTCGCTGGTCTCCTCAGATCGTTTTACTTTGTCGGAGTTGATGACCATGCGTTCGATTTTCCCCACGTAATCATAGCTAGCCAGCGTTTCCTTGGCGATCTTCATAAGCTTGGAGTCTTTGGTAGCCGCCTTCGGCATGCGGACCATTTCACGAGCCGTTTGGTAATTTGCTTCGTAGTTTTTGATCGCAGTCTGGACTCTGCTGACAATTGCTACACGGTCATTGTAATTATCGTGTTTGAGGCTCTTCGAGTAGTTCGCGGCTTCTTGTGCGGTGACTAAGAATCCGTTGAGCATAGTCCTGACTTCATCTGCCCGCCCCTCAGACAAAAAATGGTTAGATTGGTCGTTTGAATCAGAAGGGTCATAGGCGTTTATAAAACCCAAAGTATCTTGAAATGCGTTGACCTTTGCTTCCAGATTGCGGGTGAAGGTAGTCAATGATTGGTCGATTGAATTTACCAGATCGATGAGTGTACGTTCCAGCCGATCGACATCTTGGATGTCGTAGGATCCTCCTTGTTCTATGGTCAGTCGGTCTTCGGGAAGGTAGGCGCGTTGCTTGATCGGTGGTAAGGGTTCATAAATTTTAGCGGCGGATTGTCTAACGTTTGCGAGTTGAACTAACCATTGGTTCAGTTGTCCCGTGACAAATGGTTCTTCAGGAGTCGCGGGCTGTTCGAGATTTCGTATCTCAGAATCAATAGCTTTTAATCGTGCCTGCACGTCGCCCAATTCTGCTAATTCTTTGGCGGCATGGTCCTTTCCGAAAGCGATCATGTTGGTGAATTCGGTGAGCTTTTGCGCAGCTACCACTACATCGGGGTCATCTTTAAACTCTGCATATTTATCGATACTCGCCTGAAAAGTGGCTGCCCTTTGCTCTCTCCCTTTGACGTATTCAGCATCCTGAAATGGTTTCACTCCATTTTGATCCATCGTCTGAAAGCTGCTATCGATATCCCTCGCTATTTTCTTAATGCGTACCCGGTATTGGGAGATCATTTGTTTCGGAGCACTACTTGAAGTAGTATTGGATACGGTAGTTCTGGAGGTTGTGGCCGAAGGAGGAGGGGGCGCTGACTGGGTGCTTCCACCTGGAGAAATCAATTGGTTCATATGGGCCACCAAATTATTGTAGCGTTGGTCGGCTTCTTTCCATGAAGGATGGCCTTTGTTGGGAGAGCCATCAAGGCGCTGATGGGTGAGCGTGAGAAGTTTTAGCGAACGCTTAACGGTGGATGGGTTTGCTGAGGTGACACTGCCGAATTGCTGCTCGTACTTTTGGATGTCTATGAGGGCACCTTTGATCTGGTTATCTGCGGGATCGGTTGCCTGTAGGGACAAGAATCCCAAGAATAAGAACAGTAAGAGCGAGAGACTGAGGTGTTTCATAGAGCTGAATCGATTCGGAGTAATGCGCGTTATTGGATAAACGATAGTAAAGATTATATTTGAGGATCAATCCTCGTTTTCCCCATTTAGCGTTTCTCAAACTCCGATGAGCTTTCGCCGGCGTGGCCCTGTGTAACGATAGAGAATAAAAACCATGATAATGGATATAAGTATCATTGATGCTCCAAGTACACCTGTGAATATTGCTCCGTAGTTTGCGAGTAGAAAAAAGCCAAGAAATGGCGCTGCTACTCCTCGAATACCGGTAGTGAATGTATGCACGCTCATGTACGCGGCCGTCCGCTCTTCGGTTGCAAATTTGGTGACCCACAAATTCCAGGATAGATTCCCTCCACCCATAGCGGTACCCATCAGAATGGCGGAGAAATTCAGCACCCACATATTAGTTGTGGTAAAGAATAGAGTGATGGATATCATCTGCATTGTATTTAGAATCATGCGAAGGGGCATAAAATCCATACTGTCAAATAACCGTCCCCAGAATTTTGCGGATAGAAAGCGAAATAGGGATGGAAGGCCAAGTGTCAACCAGGCGACCATGAGGGTGCTGGCAACAATTCCGTATTTGTCCTTAATCAGATACTCAAACCGAAGAGGCATAAGCATGAGGTTTCCCAACCCAAGGAACATCCAACTTAGGAGCATAACCCCGAATTTGTGATCGGTGAAAGCGTAGCTGAGATTACGTAGCGGGTTTTGTGCTGATTCTTGATGGATGATCGTGGACGGTATGCGTCCAATCGCAAAGGCGCATACAAGAGTGGCAATGCTTAAGCTGGCTAGAACCGTTGAATAGTAATTGTGGTTAAGGTCGAGTAGGTATCCGAAAAAGAGGCTAAATACTAAGGTCGTGGCCACCGAGAACATAAAACTGGTAGAGAGGTATCGCCCCCTGCGATTCGATGGATAATTGGCGGCGTAGATATGAGCCATCATAGGGATAGACTGTGTTCCTAAAAACGCAGCTAGCAGCAAAGGAACAAAATATGACGTCAGACTATCAGCGAATGCGGCCACCGCGATACTCGCAGCCGATGCGAACAAAAGAATACTGGCTACCTTACTCGCCTGTTTGTTCAAGACTGCGATTAATCCCAGTGTAAGGGGTGTAAATAGCAGACCGATTGGGTGCGCAGCGGCGATCAGGCTTTTCTGCAAGTAGGGCGCATCAAAAACCTCAATGGCTATGACAAGGGCCAATCCCATGTGACCCGTTTCCAAGATTCCTTGAGCAGCACCGCGAACCTTATCCCAAAAATAGGTTTGTTTTACGATCGCTGCCTTAGAATCCATGAATCTCAAAAACGATAGCTTCTGAGACCGGGGTGGCTATATCAAAGGTTCAGCTGTTTAGGCTAGTATGAGTCCTACAAGCTCCAATCGAGCATTCGCCTGATGGGAATGAATGCTTTTTGGCGAATGGATTCGTCCATTTCGATGGAAGGCGTGAGCGTTTTTAACGCATCACGTACTTTTTCAATCGTGTTCATTTTCATGAACCGGCAATCGTTGCAGGCGCAGTTGTCAGTCGGTCCGGCAATGAAGCGTTTTCCTGGGATCTCGCGACGGAGACGGTTCAACATACCTGTTTCAGTGACCACGATGATATCTTCGGATAGGTGGTCTCGGCAGAAGCCCAACATCTTCTCGGTACTACACACCTCGTCTGCCATATCTCTCACGGTCTCGACACATTCTGGGTGGGCTACGACGGGGGCTCCCGGGAATTTAGTTTTGAGCTTTTCCAGTGACTGTACGGTGAAAAGGACGTGCGCATAACAGCTCCCCGGCCAAAGTTTGAGTTTACGGCTCGTTTGCTTGGATACCCATTGCCCGAGATTTTGATCGGGTACGAAAAGAATGTCTTTATCCTCAGGAATCTGTTCCACGATTTTAGCAGCATTTCCGCTAGTACAAATGACGTCGCTCAGGGCTTTTACTCCCGCTGAGCAATTGATGTAGGCCACCACATAGGTGTCTGGGTTAGCTTCTTTGTAGGCGGCCAGTTTTTCCGCTGGGCAAGAATCGGACAATGAGCAACCCGCGTCCATGTCGGGTAGAATGACCGTTTTTCCCGGATTTACGATTTTGGCAGTTTCCGCCATGAAGTGGACACCGCAGAACAGAATCACATCAGCATCCGCTTCAGCTGCTTTGTAAGACAGGCCTAGTGAGTCTCCCACGTAGTCTGCGATTCTCTGAATCGAATCAACTTGGTAATTGTGGGCGAGGAGGACTGCGTTTCGCTCTTTTTTGAGCTTTAAGACTTCCGCTTGAATCGGAGTCAGTGGCGCTTCCTGGAAGTCTTTTGATGAGATAACCAGGGGTTCATAGTCAAGCACTGTTGGCATGGCGGTGTTTCTGAGAATTTAGTAAAAGCGAAGGAAGGTATTTGGAAGAGATAGCTACTGCAATCCTGCTTTTGCGAAAGTCCAGTGGCTAGAGTGAGGACTTAATTTCTTTCAATAAACGTTGGAATGCCGGGTGGCTTCTTAATCCCTCCAGATCTGGGTCTTCCAACATCCATTGAATATCCTGATAGCCAAGTTCTACGGCACGTGCCAAGGCGGCTAGAGCGTCCTTAAATCGGCGTTTGAGTGCCAGACTGCATGCTAGGTTGTAGTGGACCACCGGACTGGCCGGGCGTAGGCGAACAAGCTTACGGTCCATCTTCAAACCGTCTTCTATCCGCCCTGCATTTGTATAGAGTCCTCCAAGCAGTTCTATAACTTCTGCGAACTGAGGTTCTTTCTTAAGGATGCTCTCGTAGAAAGAGATCTCAAACATGTGTTGATCACTCATGAGAATAGCCTAGCGGCGGTTTTCGCAGACTCCGTCATTCTTGAGCCGGTCGCAGGTTGCTGAGACCTGAAGTCTCTGACTGGTAACTGACAGTCCTAGCTTTTTGGCAACCGATTGGCCATACCATTCTAGGAATGGTGCGTCTGTTTCAAATATTCTTTCACAGTCGGTGCAAATGACCTGAGCCTGCGTGGGCTCTTCAGCGCGTGGAGTGTAGTAAAATTTATAGTCTTTACCGATATCTACCTCTCGAACCAAGCCGCTTTCGGTGAGGATCGGCAGGGTACGGTAAACCGTTGCGCGGCTGACGGTATGATCGATTTTGCGGGCACGTTCGAGCAGATCTTCCGCGGTAAAATGGTCTTCCGAGAGGAATGCAGCATCAAAGATAGCTAGTCTTTGGTTGGTTACTCTCAGCCCATTATCTGCCAGGTGGGCTCTAAAGTTCTCTTTGCTTGAATGGATGTCGACGGTAGTCATGGGGTGTATGGGAAATTCCCTAGACTATTGAATTGAAGGTAGCAAAGTGGATTTCGTCAATGATTGATCTGTCAACAAAACTCAAAGAAAGGCTGGACGCATGTCGGTGAAAATAGCCCGTGTTTTGCCTATTAGTGGATTTGACAAACACTTGGATTACAGAGTCCCGCCGACTATTGAGAATAGTCTTAAATTGGGCTGCCTCGTTCGTATCCCGATAAGGAACCGTCAGGAGTTGGGTGTGGTGATGGAGTTTCCTGAAAAAGGACAACTACCGCCTGAACGGTTGAAGCAGATCACTCAGTTGGTGATGGAACATCCTGCGCTGAACGCAGATACCACTGAGTTGATGCATTGGATGCACGATTATTATGGCGCGGGCTATGAGTCGATTCTTGAGACATTCATTCCTGCGGCTGTCCGCAAGGGTATGGGGCAAAAACTGGAGAAACAGGTTATTCTCAAGGGGCCGTTTTCAGTAGATGAATTTGAGAAGCTCAATAAGCGGGCCCGGAAACAGGCTCTGGCGTACCAGTTCTTGAGAGATCAGATAAAGCCCTTGAAGAAGAGTCTCGTGGTTAAACGTCTGCGAACATCCGCGTCTGTTATCGATGGTTTAATTGAAAAGGGACTGGTTAAGGAAGTTTCTGAAGTTATTGAACGAACTGCCT
>CALGUT010000002.1 GCA_937920335.1 uncultured Opitutales bacterium | reverse complement strand
AGGCCAATTTAAGACGGCTCCGTACCCGAAGATTTCAGAGTCAATTTCCCGGTAAGTCGCATTACCCTCTTCCAAATTCCAGCCTGCTGGACTCAGATCAGGTATTTCGTGGAATCCTGAGGGTTGGGCTTCGGTGTTCAACCAAGTCTTCACCGTGTCGGTGCGCCAACCCATATTTACGACCACAAGATTATCGAAGATGGAAGATTGTGAGTTGAATGCGACCGATTCAACTTCTGTGTGCATCAGGCGGTGATTCTTGTTTGGAGTAGTACTTGGAACAAAGGTTCCTCTCCTGAATTCTTCATTTCCAGTATCATTTCTGCCCTGTCCGAAATTGTCCTGAGTCGTGTCTTCTCCAAGATCCCAATAGATGATGTCGAATTCCTTGCCATCAACGCCTCTTAAGTCGTATTTGGCGGGTTCGATGATGAAATCATTGAGGCCGAAACTAATGTCGGTAAATGCTTCAGGCTGTGCGGGGCCTACGTAAACAAGGTTACGCACGTTTCTTGCACCATTAAAGGCTTGTTGTGCATTTGCAGGTCCAAGATGAATCGCTGGATCAGGATTGCCGTAAGAGGCGAGTTTGTAGGGTACGAATTGTTCATCTTCGGTGTAATCATCGAGAAGCGTCGTGATAGTGTGGTCGCCCAGCAGCTTACCCCAGAAACTGTCATCAAGTTGATCCTTGAAGCTGTGCTTGAGGAAACCGGTGAAGCGCAAGGTTTCACGGTCGAAGACGGATTCCCGTAAGTTGGCATTGGTTTCAATCATGATCCGGCCAAAGTTCGGGTTTGCCTCGTAGGCGAGATTCCCGGAATCGGCGTAATTGAGGTCCAGTGGCACGGGGCGTGATAAATTGATATCCACCGCGAGGCGTGCTGCGCCGTTGCTGAATGCGTTGTAATCAGAGCGGAAAAGGGTCTGGAAATCGTAACCCAGTTCGAAACCTACGTTGCCGTTGAAGAGGAGTTGCTCAATCGCGATGTTATAGTTTTTGAAATCGCGGGTATACAGATCGTTATCCCAACCGAGGTTGTATTTCGAGAAATCAAATGTTTCCAGATCAGTCAGTCCTTGGTAGGCATAACCTTCCCCGCGGATCTGTGCTACGTTTCCGTGTGAAAGCGAGTAGGGGGCATTGGTTCGTCCGTTGAATGTGAGAGGATCGAAAAACGGATTTCTGGCGGCCGTAGTGGTTTGGTCAGCACCGCGGATTCTGCCGTTAAATGTCCCGGAAGGTTCGGCGCCATTGGAACCGTCCCAGAGAAATCCCCAGCCAACACCGGTCGTTTCTTCGATGATTTCGGCATCTCCCAGGTTTCGGCGTGGAATACCATCCGGGTTTCTATCAGGTCTGCTGTTTCTGGCATTATTGGGGCCTTCAGCGTGATTGAAATTTCTCATGTTGGCTACGATATCGAGAGCCAACCGTCCTTGTAATGGATTGTTCAGAAATGTGTCCAAGTTAGATACGGGGCCAACCACGTCAGCAGCGTTTCCGTTTACCTTACCTTTTTCGAAGTAGCCTCGAATTACAGTATTCGGATTCTTAAATGGCTGGAAGGTGAAAGTGCCATAAACACGATCATCATCTTTATAGGTGGGTTCCTGGCGGTATTGGGTAGCGTCATGGAGGACGGCAACCCGTATCGCTAGCATATCTTCGATTAGTACTTTATTGATATTGCCGGATATCCGATAGGACGGGCTGCTACCCCCGCTACCAACGCGGAATGCGACCTCTCCCGTGTCTTCGAAATGCGCTCGTGCCATCCCGTTATTAATGAGACCAGCCGGAGAACCGAGACCAAACAGGAACGAGTTTGCTCCACGGTTGATATCGATTCTATCGGTGTTGTAGGTATCGAAAGGGATATCCGTTTTGTAGAAATTTCTTGTGCGGTCTGGTGCAGCGAGCCCTCTAACACGGGAAGTGCCATCCGGGTTTCCCCGTGCGCCACCTGAATTTACCTGTCCGTCCAAGCCTTCACCGACGCCGGTGAAGTTACCCAAGTTACCGGCAACTTCAGTACTGGTCGTATATTGAAGGAGTTCTTCAATTCCTGTGGCACCGACATCCTCCATAAATTCGGCCGTTACGACTTGAATGGATGAGCCGATGTTGCGGAGATCGGTTCTGAGACGACCGCCTGCCATCGTTTGGGAGGCAAGGTAACCGATATCAGAGTCTTCTGAAATCTCAAACGGGGATATCTCGATGATCTTATCCTCTTCGTCTTCTTGGGCTGCGAGGCCTAGCGGTAAGACCACCCCAGGGAGCAAGAGAGCCCAGGCATTGGCTAAAAGCCATTTTGAGTACACAGGTAGTTTAGTCATGTTTATTGAGGTTTGTAGTATGTAGTACGTCCAAGGTTCTGTGGGGAACCTGTTTCCGGTAATGATTGAATTCAGCGGGTGCATGACCCGCAGAATGGGTATGATCTGGAAGATTGTAGATTTGGAAGAATAACCTCACCCGGCATATGGAGTGACGTGGGGTCACCGTCAGATGCGATAGATGGGCTAGGTCAACATGTTGCCTTTAAAAAACCTGGATTGTCAATCGTTTTGAATCAAAATTCTGGATTCATTAATCGATTGGATTTCAGGAGTTTATGAAACAAAAAAAGCCCGGCAAATGCCGGACCCTTTCAAAAGAAGAATTAGACTCTATGAACGCTACCAGTCGAAGCGACTGGAGAGGACCCAGCCTTTGGGAGCTGACGTTCTGGACTGGGCGATCGTTCCGACATCGTTAACCCGAACTGGAATGAGATCACGTTCGTCTGAGAACACGTTGCTCAGGTTGAGCTGCAAGCGCCAGTTGACCTTGTTGTCCCAGATGCGTTTGCGGTACGAGAAGCGGAAGCCCCAATTGATGTCGGAAGGTCCGTAGAAGGGATTTTCGATATCCGGTTTCGGGATGCCGTCAGCATCGGGTGCGATTGGGAATCCAATGGCAACTCTGGATTGGTAACGAACACTGAAACCGGTTCCGAAGCCCTGCAGGAAGCCTTCCTGGAAGTCGTAGTTAACCACCCCATTGAAGCGCCATTTACGAACTTCTGGAGAGAAGGTGCCTTCCTGGGCTTTGATAACTTCCCAGTCTTGCAAGACGTTGTCGGCCCAATTGTTGGCATTGGTATTGTCATTCGAATACTGAGGCTTCAGGAATGGGTTCCCGCGGTGCAGGTCGCCAAAGAAGCTCGGATTTGCAGGCGTGCCTGCATGCCAGGGGCCGAAGTCTTCTTCGATCCATTGACGCATGATAGGGGCTATGTTGCTATTGGCCGTTTCCACTTTGGCAACGTTCATCAATACGCGCAGTCCTCGCATGGGGTTGGCCACCAATTCGATTTCATAACCTTCTGACACCTGATCGAGGGTGTCGGTTTGGCTTGCCTGGTTTTGATCTAACCCATCCGTTACCCCAAGGCCTTCATTGAAAGTCAAACGCCAGTTATTTTCGATCCAAAGGCGATGGTAGGGGTTAGACTCGTCCAAGGTAATCTGATTGTTTTGGCGATCAATCGTCGCACCCAGATATTGCGTGTAATCATTGAAGATCTGCTCAGCTTCGGAGAATTCAATATACCGTTTTTCACCGAAATCTGGAGACTGTTCATCTTCATCCAGCTCTTCAAAGTCGTCGTTCGCGAGGTCAGTGAGCATGTTGTTGATGAATCCACGAATAGCACCCGGTGCGGCCTGGGCAAATACACGATTTACGGCTCCGTTATCCGCATTAGCGATCGCCGCTTCAAAACGATTGATGCGAAGATTGTATTTATTATCCCCGAAGGTGAAGTTAAAGCCGATGTCTTTGGTCTCACCGGTGGGAGAGGCCAGTTGCCGCCCCAGATGGTCTTCGCGTCCAGGAGCGGGCTGAAAATTCTCCGACGTGTTGTAGAAGAAGCTGGCGTGATCCATCCAATCGAACGGATTCCAGGCGTTAGGCAGCTTTAATACAGCACCCCAGCTAAAGATGTCTTCCTTGACGAATGTTACGTCACCTTCTTCGAACAAGTATTCTCCTTCTTCGTTACGGGCAATGGTTCCCGTCCAGTCGTATTCGTTATTTACGATACCCAGGCTGTCGATGGATTCATCTGCAATTTGAGTGCCGATTAATATAGGAGTGTTCCTCAATGTGTTGGTAACTTCATCCTGACGCCAACCAACGGTCGTAACCAGATTCTCGTCGAGCAAGAAACTTTGCATGATGGCAGCGAGTGAATCATTTACCGTTCCGCTATACTCACCATTGACTCCAGCCAGTTTCCTTTCGAGATCGTAGGTGACCATTTCTTGCTTATCGAAGTCAAAATAGGTCGTTCTGATCGGAGGTCCGCCTGGATTCCAGACCTGTTGGTTGTTGATCGGATTGATCTGGAACATATCCCGGGTAATTCCCGCTGGATTTGAGGTCAAATCTACAGCATCTCCGAGATACACCAGGTAGTCGAAGTGACGAGGATCCGGATTGGTGCCAAAATTTTCATTCAGGTTTGCTTCTCTGGGCCCAAACTCGCGTTGAGACAGATTAACGTTTCGAGAATCTACTTCTTGAGTGGCTACGAGACCGGTCAAAACATGGCGACCGGCGATGGTCGTGAAGATATTATCACCAAAAATATCTCGCGTATCGATCTCACCGAAGCCGGTCCAGCGCCAAGACTTGCGATCGTTGGTTCTGCGGCTTTCCGATGCTTTACCGACCATGAATGGGCGACCGAAGTTTGGATTGGCTTGTGTTTGAACTGGAGTGAATGGGTCGGTGTTGTGGTCGAACGAGCCAATCGGTAACGTCTCATTGACATCAATCATCACACCCATGGTGCGCCCGGGAAAGCCATTGAAGACATTCTGTTTGAAATGCTGTTCGTAAAACGCGAGTTCGAAACCCAATTTGTTTTCGAGGAAGGTTTGCTCAAGCGAGGCGTGAAACGCGTCAAAGTCCCGGTTTTGAAACGGTGCTGAGCCAGATAGTAGATTCTTGGAAAAATCAAAAAGATCCAGATCGTTGAATCCTTCGAAGACGCCAAAGAACGGACTGACTGATCGAGCGCCCGCGTTATCAATACGGCGGAAGTTACGACCGCCTCTTGGGTTTCTTGGATTGGGAGGGGCGTCAGCTGCGGGCCTTTGGAAGTCATAGTAAACCTTGTGTTGAAATCCTGGAACGTCCGGTAGAAAGTCCGGACGTTGAGGTCCTGAGTTGGGGATTACACCCGGGAATCCGAAATCGGGTTCAGCCGTGTCGCTGCCCCAGACTGCGCCGAGTGACTGACCAAATCCCTGATTACCGAATGGGTTTGGGTATATGTCTTCCCCGTTTATCTGCTGATTGAGTTTCTGATTGAGATCGTTAACCTCTCGCATAGAAGTTCTCCAAGGGTCGATAGTCAGTGGCAGTGGCGCTTCGTTTGCGAAATCCGGATCCAATAGTTGAGCGGTGTGTAGGCGGCCAATCTCTCGGATGTATTCATCGATCGCTTGAAGCGGACCGACGGGGTCGGGGTTATTGGCCCGGATATGACCATTTTCATAGCTGGCTCGAATAACGGTGTTTTCCATAGGCTTCCAGGTGCCGGTTACGTAGTAGCGCTCCTGGTCCTGGAAGGCGGGTTCCTGGGAAAAATTACGGTCTGCCTGCATAGCGTTTACGCGTATGGCCAGTTTGTCTTCAATAAGGACGCGGTTAAAATCAAAGGTTCCTCGAGTTGACAGTTGTGATCCTCCGTCTTGAACGCGGACGTCAATTTGGTTGATCGTATCAAACACCGCTTTATTGAGGCCTGCATTCAATACACCGGAGGGTGAACCTAAGCCAAACAGAATGGCGTTGGCTCCGCGATTGATTTCTATACGGCCGGTGTTGTAACTATCGAAAGGGATATCTGTGAGGAAAAAGTCTCGGGTGTTATCTGGAGCACCCAGACCACGAACGCGGTTGGCGCCCTGCGGATTGCTCAAGACGCCACCCACTACCACGCGGTCATCACCCCGTGCTTCACCACCGGAAAAGTTTCCGCCGAGACCGGCTGCTTCGGTTCCAGTCGTGAAGAGGAGAAGGTCTGTCGACTCGGTGGCTCCGATATCATCGAGAAACTCGGTGGTTATCACCTGAACAGATGCACCAATGTCTTGTAAGCTGCTTCTAAGACGGGTTCCTGCCAAGGTCGACGATGCGATATATCCGGTTTCTTCTCCTTCCTGAATAACGAAGGGTGAGATCTCGAATATTTCATCTTCTTCGCCATCTTCTTCTTGAGCGAAGAGGCCGAGAGGTAGAATAAACAAACCGAGTATCAGGAATAGTCCTGATCGGGCATTGGCGGTTGGCCAATCGGTGTACGTAGTCAATCGATTCATAGATGTGAACGGTTGTAGCATTAATCTAGGGTTAGAGTATGCACGTATCCTTTGTTTGTATCTCTGTTCGTGGGGAACTGAGATCAGGATCCGTCAGTAGTTGGAAGAAGTTTATGACAGCTTTGTGAAAAGCAGTGGGTAAAATAACAAAGGGTATGTGGTAAGTTCGTTTGTAAGCGTTAAAGGACAAAGATGATTGGTTTCCAAGTGTAGTTTGTCAATAGTGGGATGACAGGTGTGGTGGTTTTTTGGACTGATGAAAGTGCCCGCAGGGTGATGTCAGGCTCCGGTAACTCGTTATTTCTTGGTAAATAACCACGGCTCTCTTGGCAGTGTATGTCATCCTCGTAGGGGATTCCCTGATGGCACAATCAGTGTATCGGAGTGGAATGCTTTGCTTGATTCGACCGTCTCGTCATGTCACTGTGATGAGGATGGTGAATACACGAACAGGGCATGTTATCAGGAGTGCTGTTGCCGTACTTTTGATGGTGAGTGCTTCGGCACAGCTCTTGGGAGACGATTCGCAAAGCACAAGGCGAAAGCCCTATGCGTTGTCCGATGGTATGGACCTTCAGGCTCGAAAAGACGGAGGATTGTTTCCTATCGTCGGATTTAGCAAAAAGCGTATCGTCATAACTCGCAATGGGACGCGGGATCCACTATCCACAAAAAGTGAGATCTCTTATGCTCTAAGACGGAAGATGTCGTCGAAATGGGTGGATATGAAGATCGTCGAGACAGAGTCATTTAATTATGAATTGCAGGCCCAGTTGGCGGCGTACTCGAATGCCCTGTCTCAGCTTGATAGAAACGAAAACCTGGAAGCGGGTGGTCGTATTGATGTGGGTGAGAATGGCATCGAAGGACGAAATCACGATGGACGACAGGTTACCCCAGGTCCGCTTGCAATAGGTATGAATGGCCAACGTCCTCCCGAGGAGTACAAGCTTCTGATAAAAGAACTTGAGGATAAGCTGTTTAATCCTGATGTATTGGCCAATGCATTACGAGTCGTTCTAGACCTGGAGACTAAGGTCCCTACGAAGGGAGTCTATCTGGTGTTGATTGCCCGTGTTGATTCTCCAGCAACGGAACCCGATTCCCGGCCGCTTATTCAAGTGGTTGGCCAACTCGAGCCGGATAAAAAACGAACGGTAAAAGCGGTTTTTAAGGATCTTCCTGCAGGGTTTAGTCTGTTGGATCTTGATATCCACATCTACAGCCGAGGCGATGAAATTCCCTGGGAAGGGTCTTCGGGGCTCAAAATGCTCTCGGAGGATGAAGCGTTTGAGTATTCGCTTGGCAGGTACAAGGATTCGAAGGGAAAAGTAGAGCCCGTTCTGTTTCGACCTCTTCCATCAGCGGCTATTACCTCATTTTTGTCTGAGAAAGAAATTCTCGAAATACAGGCTGAATTATTCGTCTATCCAGACGGATCTGCAAGGGTTTCCTCAATAAATACCGATGATCGCCCATTGTCAGATAAGTTGGCAGGTATATTGGAGGACGTTCGATTTATTCCGGCGATTGAAGATGGTGAACCGACGCTATCCACAGTATCTCTGAAGCTTTCGAGTTTGATATATTGAGCGCTCAGGAAACGGGCAGGTAGCTGACGTTAAGCGATCCATGTTCAGGATACTTTAGTGTGGCTTCTGTTGGAATCGAAAGAAATGATCTTCTGCGTTCTTTGCTGGAGACTGTTTGTTGTTAAGTCCGATTCGAAATGAAAATCTACTCCTTAGTTCTTGTTCTGTTTTTTTCGTGTTCCGTGGTTATAAGAGCAGAAAGGCCCAATATTCTTTTTATATACACTGACGATCAATCGACGAGGACGGTCAGTGCGTATCCCGATGCCTATGATTGGGTTGATACCCCTCAAATCGATAGACTGGCGGGAGAAGGAGTTTTGTTTAAACATGCCTATATCGGTTCGTGGTGCATGCCGTCTCGGGCGGCGATATTGACGGGCTTGCATCAACACGCGATCGAGTCGATGCGGATGGAAGGTGAGTATCCGGGAAGCGCATACGACCCTGATAAATGTAAATTCTGGCCGTCAGACTTTCGTAAACAAGGTTACTATACGGCACAGATAGGGAAATGGCATACCGGAATCGATACGGGCTATGGTCGTGATTGGGATTACCAGGTCGTTTGGAATCGTCCACGCTATCCTGATAATGCTTCGAATTATTATTACGACCAATTGATCGAAACGAATGGTCAGCCTCCGGTAATGACAGAGGGTTATACGACGGATAATTACACAAGCTGGGCGATCGATTTTATCCATGGCGACAATCGCGATGAAACCAAACCCTGGTATTTGTGGCTTTGTTATGGAGCGGTGCATGGACCTTTCACACCGGCTGATCGACATTTGGAGGACTATGGGGATGCCGTCTCGCCAGCTATCAAAGATATTTATCCTGTTCGTGATGGGAAACCTCAATACGCTAAAAATCTGGCGTTCTGGGAACCCGACACTAACGGCGTGCCAGTAGAGAAACAACGAGTGGGAGCAACTCCCGTGGGAATGAAAGATCTTCCCGGTCGGTCACTTCGGGATTGGGTTCAACAGTATCACCAGGGAGTATTGGCCATTGATGAGGGAGTGGGGCGTTTGATCGCAGCCTTAAAGGAATCAGGACAGCTTGAAAATACGATCATCGTCTACACGTCTGACCAAGGGTTTGCCTGGGGGCAGCACGGCATGAAGAACAAGGTAGCTCCTTATCAGGCCTCGGTCGCTGCACCGACTATTTTTCGTATTCCTGAGAGTTTGGCATTTGGTCAAAAGAGTCGTGGCACGGTTGTAGAGGCACCGATGAGCGGTGTGGATATACCAGTGACCTTATATTCCCTGGCCGGCCTGAGAACACCTTGGAAAATGCATGGAAATGACCTGACTCCACTCCTTAGAGATCCCGTTTCGAAATGGGACAAACCTGCAATGCTCGTGCATACCGCCAAAGTCTATGGTTCGACGACGGATGTAATTCCCGGGAAAGACGACCCCTCGCTGTACCATGGACCGGGAATTCCCTGGTATGTCATGGTTAGTCAGGGGCGTTACAAATATGTTCGTAATCTCGTAGAGGGAGAAATGGAAGAGTTCTACGATCAGGTAAGTGATCCCGGTGAACTTCGAAACCTAGCGCTTGAGGATGGTTATCATGAGCTTCTCAAGTTGTACCGAAACAGGACAGTCAAAGAACTACGTCGAACGGATGCTGGCTTTGTGAACGACCTGCCATCTGTAGCTACTCAATAAGATGTCTAAACGACCCAATATCCTTTTTTACTGCACCGACCAACAGCGATTTGACACCATTGGTGCCTTGGGGAACTCCTACGTTAAAACACCTCGGATTGATCAATTGGTTAAGGAGGGGACGGCGTTTACGCATGCCTATTGCCAAAGTCCCATCTGTACGCCGAGTCGTTCCAGTTTTATGACTGGGCTTTACCCCAGTCGCGTTCACAACACGCGAAATGGAAACGACACCTGGCCGACGGATGCGCCGCCCTTGATCTCAAAACTGTTAGCTGATTCAGGTTACACCTGTGGCAACATTGGGAAATTTCATTTGACCAGTTCGGGCGAGCGGACAGAGCCTCGCCTGGATGATGGCTACAGCTATTGGAAGTTCAGCCATGCGCCTCGCGATGACTGGCAAGAGGGTCATGATTATGCGGATTGGGTAAAGGAAAAGGGAGGTGACTTGGATGAGCTGCGGTCGAGGGCTGAGAATGTGCCACCTGAGTATCATCAAACGACTTGGGCTACGGATCGAGCGATCGAATTTACATCGCAGAATATGAATCAACCGTGGTTTCTCACCGTTAATATCTATGATCCGCATCCTCCTTTTGTACCACCCAAAGTATATGCCGATCAATTTGATCCTGATGAGATGCCTGGAGCCCATAACGTGGAGTCGGATCGCAAGACTCACGAACGGTTGCGGGAAGTGGATTTTCAAAAAGGATCTAAAGAATATCGAAGTCCGTCTGAGTTTGATGGCAAGAAAGAGCAGGCACTCTATTACGCCATGATTGCGCAGATCGATGATCAGTTTTCCCGATTGCTGCAGGCGCTCGAGGATAGTGGTCAGCGTGAGAATACCTTGGTAGTCTTTACAAGTGACCATGGTGAGACCCTTGGAGATCACGGGCTACTTCTCAAAGGCAGCCGCTTTTATGAAGGTCTGGTCCGGGTACCGCTGGTTTTTAGTTGGCCAGGTGTGGTTAAAGAGAACCTTCAGGCGAATGGGTTGGTCGAACTACTGGACCTATCAGCGACATTACTCGACTATGGTGGCGTAAGTCTACCTGACTATTTTCAGGGCCTGTCTCTGCGATCAGTCCTGGAAGGTGATTCGGATGGAGATCATATCCGTGATTCCGTGCGGTGCGAATATTTTGATGCGTTAGCTGCTCATTTTACGGGTGGAAATGGGAGTTTCGCAACCATGTACCGGCGTGGGCATTACAAATTGAATGTGTATCATGGTTTCAAGGTAGGCGAACTCTATGATTTAGAGAATGATCCATGGGAGCATGAGAACCTGTGGGAAAGCTCAGAGCATCAGTCTTTAAAGCATGAGTTGATATACGAAAGCTTCGATCAGCACGTTCTATTGTCTACGGATGTAGGTAGTAAGCGAATCGCGCCGATGTAGCATTATGGTAGCCCGCGTGGTTACGATTTTGTAAAAATGAAGGTGAATCACTTTAGGATTACCTGATATTGGTTGCAATAGTGAACCTCACTCATTGGCTGGGGTTTTTGAAGTAGGATCAGGTCTGTACGTGCTTTGGCTCTTCTTAACATTTCTATCATGAGTTTTAATCAGCCTAATACGTGGACTCGCACCTCAGCGATCCTAGCCCTCGCTTTTTTAATTAGCTGTTCAACGGTGTTTGCGCACAATTCGTTGGAAGATCCTATCATCGATCTTGAAGAGTTCGCGGTGCAGGGCAAAGCCTACGACCTGGTTGGTTTGGTGAAGTCAAGCAGCAGTGGAGTCGCCAACAATGCAGAACTAAGCCAGCGGCCAACGCAACGCCGTGGTGATTTGTTGGAGCTTGTGCCGGGAATGATTGTCACTCAGCACGCCGGAGGCGGTAAAGCGAATCAGTATTTTATTCGTGGATATAATCTCGATCACGGAACTGATTTTCATGTCGCGGTAGATGGCATGCCTGTAAATTTTCGTAACCACGCACACGGTCAGGGGTACGCAGACGTAAATTTTATTATACCTGAATTTGTTGAAGGCTTGGAATATTTTAAAGGACCTTTTTTTGCTGAGTTTGGAGACCTCTCAACTGCAGGTGGAGCCGAGTATGATATGTTTCACGAGCTTCCAGCCGGAATTGCCAGTTTCTCGATCGGTGAGAACGGTTATCATCGCGTGCTTTTAGGCGACTCGTTCGCGGTAGGTGAAGGTATATTGACGGTCGGAGGGGAGTACTCTCATGAGGATGGTCCGTGGTTGGTGAAGAACGATTATAACCGTTATAATTTTATGGCGAAGTATCATCAAGGGGACAAAGTTAACTTTTTCGATCTTACGCTCATGATTCATGAAGGGGATTGGCTGTCTTCCGATCAAATTCCGTTGCGCGGAGTAGAATCTGGCTTGGTAGATCGGTTTGGAGCGATCGACGAGACTACAGGAGGTGAAACGACTCGGCAGAGTCTTCAACTCGATTGGCGGCAGGAGGTTGGCAGTGCCGTGAATACATTCGATGCG
>CALGUT010000001.1 GCA_937920335.1 uncultured Opitutales bacterium | reverse complement strand
TGAAGCCCGATGGAGTAGATCGTTGAGATATGAATATTACCACTGATTACCTTCTTCATCTCCTGAAGGTCACTCATTAGCTTCTCGTAACGATGAAGAATTTCTTTTGCAGAATCATAGAGCTTTTGCCCCTCGCGTGTAAGCCGAAACTGTTTCTGACTTCGATCAATTATCAGCACGCTAAAATGTTTTTCCATCGCCCGAAGCTGTTGACTAACGGCTGATTGGGTAATCGAATTCAACTTCGCTGCTTTAGAGAAACTATGGCTTTCAACCAGATCCGAAAATATCTTCAGATTTTCAATATGCATAAATCTATCTATAACTCCTTCTAATAGATTAGCAATTCTTTTTGTAGCATTTCTTATGTCTAATTCACCCGAAACACTCAGAGCCCATCTTATAACCCTTCAACAGCGAATAGCGACGGCTTGCTTAGCTTCTAATCGCTCCGAAAAGGAGGTCAAACTCATGGCTGTTACTAAGCGGTTTCCACTTGAGGTAGCAAAAATGGCAGTCAACGAAGGACTCCATTTGCTCGGTGAGAATCGAGTACAAGAAGCGGTGGAAAAAATACAGAAGGCTGATTTCAAAGCGCGCTGGGAACTCATCGGCCATCTGCAATCAAATAAAGCGCAACTGGCAGCTCAGCACTTCGATGCCATCCAAAGTGTTGATTCCGTAAAACTGGCGAGTCGGCTCGATCGGTTTGCAAACGAAGCAGGAAAAACCCTTTCTATCCTGATTCAGGTTAACACGGGTGAAGATCCCGGAAAATCCGGTTTCACAGTGGATACGACTCAGTCCTCATTGGACAGAATCCTGGAACTGAAATCCATACAGGTAGACGGCTTCATGACAATTGCCCCCCTACCCTCTGCGATGGATACCGCTAAATCTGCGTTCAACGAATTAAGGACCCTGAGGGATCAATTGAGCAAATCCTTCGGTCTACCGTTTCCCGAATTATCAATGGGTATGTCATTTGACCTGGAAGCTGCTATCGAAGCTGGAAGCACCTGCGTTCGTGTAGGTTCAGCATTGTTTGGAAAACGACCGGTTTAACATTTACTGACGGAGTAGAATCATCATACCGTTACTCCTGTTTTTTAAACGACTATAATACGTGAAATTCTCCGACGAAGCAGGCATAAGACTCAAGAGCCTCGAAGGCTTGATGGACGATCCATCTCCAGCCGTAAGACAGGCAGTTATAGACGAACTGATAAAACAGGGGTCAGCAGGTCGGCACTTCCTCAACGATCTCTGCAAAGGTAGCGATCTCGATCTACGGCGCCATGCGCTGGCCATCCTTGATACACTGGAAAAGGATGCACCGGAGAAAATGTTCAGCCGGTTTATAGAGTCGCAGAACTATGAGCTCGAGTCCGGCTATTTTCTGCTCAGTCGGGTCGAGAATCCGGAATTGAAGGTAACCGATCTCATGAAGCGCATGGATGACATCGCGCTCCGGTGCCAAGCACTCTTTACCGCGCCTTTGAGTCCGAGAGATCGCTGCAGAATCCTCAACCGAGTCCTATTTCACGAATATGGATTCACCGGAAACCGCTCCGATTTCAACAACCCCAGCAATACTTTTATTCACACCCTGTTCGAGACCCGAAAAGGGTTACCGATTAGCCTGTCCATTCTCTACCTGATGATTGCTGACCGACTGGAACTGGACCTCGTTCCAGTGGGTGTCCCAGGCAGGTTTATGGTTGGGTGTTTTCTGGAAACAGATCCATTCTTCATCGATGTGTATGAAAACGGAGTCTTTCGCACCTTAGATGATCTCTTATTCTTCCTGGACGCGAATCAACTCGATGCGGATCTGGGACACTTCGGCCCCTGCCCGATTGGCGAAGTTCTTTGCCGGTGCTGCCGCAATTTGTCCAAGCAATATATGCTGCTTTTTAATGACGAAAAGGCCGAGCTCTATCAATCCTTCGTAGAGGAGTTTGAAACTCATTTTGAAAAGCGGTCTCTCTAGCGATACGGTCTACACCATCGATGACCTAGACGATTGGCCAGTCGAAGGAACCTCACTGGCGGTCCTTGGACATCCGGTGAAACATTCCCTCAGTCCCCCAATGCACAATGCCGCCATCGCAGAGCTTGCAACGACCGATAAACAGTTTTCTGCGTGGACCTACTACAAATTCGACATACCTCCTGATAGACTGGAAGAAGCTCTAGCCAAGTTTCACAAGACCGGATTTCGTGGATTGAACCTGACCGTGCCTCACAAAGTGCTGGCTACAGAGCTAGTGACAATCGGAGAAAATGAGGTAGAGCTCTCAGGAGCCTGTAATACACTACTATACACTGCTTCAGGCTACGAAGGTTATAATACAGACCTTTATGGAATGACGCAGGCTATAGAAACCGACTTTTCCATTCGCCTGAAAGACAAGGAAGTCATCCTTCTCGGAGCTGGAGGTGCCGCTCGAGCCGCCGCAATAGCCTGTTCGAAAGCAGGCGTGCAACGACTCACATTGGCTAATCGAACGCTCTCAAAACTCGATACCATCGCTACATCTCTTAATCGATTGGAACAAAGACCCACGGTAAAAACCTGTCAATTACCTGGGGAGTTGCCGTTCACCTGTGACGACTTGCTGGTTATCAATGCAACGTCGTTGGGTTTAAGGCCTGAGGATCCAGCACCCGCTGACCTCAGCCAACTCCCATCCTCCACACTCGTTTTTGACATGATCTACAATCCCGCCCGCACTGCGCTTCTCAAACAGGGAGAAGCCCTGGGCATGCCTGTTTCCAACGGTATCGGAATGCTGGTGTTCCAAGGTGAACGCTCATTGAGAATATGGAGCCGTAAAGATCCATCGCCACACGAAATGCTAAAAGCGGTTCGCGCAGCGATGAATTCAATTTAGACATGCAAGAATATATCGACTCAGTAACTGAAATTGCCCCGTGGTTTTTCCCGGTCCTGGCATTCGGAATCGGAACGTGTATAGGAAGCTTCTTAAACGTATGCATTTATCGAATACCTGAAGGTATGTCCGTCGCTCACCCACCCTCCCGCTGCGGAGCCTGCGGCAAGCCGATTCCATTTTATAACAACATCCCTATTCTCGCCTGGATCTTCTTAAAGGGAAAAGCCGGTTGCTGCGGAGCTCCATTCAGCATACGTTACCCTGCGATCGAGTTCCTGACTGGAGTGTTATTTCTCGCATCTTGGATGTTACTACCCACGTCACACGCATTGATCGGCTTTATCTGGATTTCCATATTGATCTGCGTCACCTTTATCGACCTTGACCACATGATCATTCCTGACCGGTTTTCAATCGGTGGACTGCTCCTTGGGTTAATCCTATCAATGGTTGTTCCAAGCATTCACGGAATCCCTCCAGAGGATCCTCTCATGAATAGCATCCAAGGATTATTTACCGCGATAAACGGTGCATTCATTGGGTCTGCAATCATTCTTTGGATCATGATCCTAGCCGAGGTAATACTAAAAAAAGAGGCACTCGGATTTGGAGACGTAAAACTGATGGGGGCCATTGGCGCATTTTGTGGCTGGCAAGGTGCGATCTTCGCGTTGTTCGGCGGCGCAGTGTTAGGAACGGTCGCCATCATTTTCATGCAGCTCATTCGCATGGTGAAACCCAAAAAGAAGGACTCTCCGGAAGAGGACGAAGGAATGATCGGCCGGGAGATTCCATTCGGACCAATGTTGGCTGCAGGAAGCCTAGTCTACTACGTCTACCTTAGTCCAACCGTTGACTGGTATTTCGATCAATTCAGCTGGGTCCTACCTTGATTCAAAAGGACGGGACGACCTAGGACTCCCATACTACGCGAGCACCCTCGCCACTCAAACAATGTAGTATTCGGGTATTTCCATTAAATTTCTCAGAGTAGCGCTTGCCTATCGCTTCGGCGTTCGCTCGCGTAAAATCTGATGAAGTCCATGCCATTACGGCTCCACCGAAACCACCTCCAGTAAGTCTCGCACCATATACTTCGTCGTAAGCGCTCAATTCATTCACCAGAAAATCCAATTCTTTGGTGCTGTTTTCGAAAAGATCCCTCGAGCTAGCATGTGAAGCAAAAAGCTGTTTTCCCGCCTCAACGATATCAGCAGGCTGTGCATTCAGGAAGCGAACAACGTCCTTCACCCGTTGATTTTCGTTAAGAATATGGCTCACTCGGCTATAAGAGATACTACTCAACTTCTTAGATAGCGCCCTCAGTTCACTCACAGGATAATCTACTAAACACTCCAATCCAGGCTTAAGAGTCTTGGCCGCATCAAATCCCTCTCCGCACTCTGAAAAGCGTTCTGAGTACAATGAGTCGATCAAACTGTGCTTCACGTCCGTATTGAATATCCAGAAGTGCGTATCGGCTGGGATTTGAACCGTCGAAAAGGCTTCATGCTTACAATCAATAAACACCAAGTGGTCCCTTTTACCAAATCCAGACACCCCTTGATCGAGAATTCCACAGGGAACACCTACGTAGTGATTTTCCGCATGCCTGCAGATTTTCACGATATCTTTTCTAGAAAACCCATGATCGAACCGATGCAAAGCAGCATAGGCAGTTGCGAGCTCAAGAGCAGCACTACTACTCATCCCTGCTCCGCTCGGCACGTCCGACATCACAGCGATATCAAACCCATGCGCAAAAAGCGATCCGTGCTTCTGAATGGCCCACAACACACCCAGTGGGTAGCGAGACCAACTAGTTGCTGGAGGACGTATTTCAAGGTCATTCAAGGAACATTCGAATAGTGTAGTACCTGATTCACTAATACCACGAACCAACCGGTCCTCACGAGTCCTTGCTGCCAGGGAGATCCCTTGTTGAACGGCAACACCAAGAACATCCCCCCCGTTATAGTCGGTATGATTACCGACAAACTCTATTCGTCCAGGCGCACGGGAAATGACCGTTGGTTCAACACCAAAAGTTTCCACAAAAAGCTCACGCACCTCCTCAATCATCGCATCAGTATTCTGACACTATACAGATTTGAAATAAAAAAAACCCGCAGGCTATAAATAGCTGCGGGTTTCAAAGGAGTAATTAAAATTCAATTACACAAGAGCTTTAAGCCCAGCACCTGGCTTGAATTTAACTGCTTTCGCAGCTTTAATTTTGATTTTTTCACCCGTTGCTGGATTAACTCCAGAACGTGCGTTACGGCGAGAAACGGAAAATGTTCCGAATCCTACGAGTTGAACCGCTACTGCGGATGATTCGTCACCCTTCATTTTCACACTCTTACCAGCTTGCTTTACGCCCGCTTTGATTGAATCAAGAACAGCGTCAATTGCTCTCTCTGCTTGTGCTTTTGAAGTGTCGCCTCCAAGACTTTTTTGGACATTAAGAATAAGTTCAGTTTTATTCATCCAGGCTATATTTTTGGGTTAGTTG